>JAGCRH010000093.1 GCA_017964785.1 Prevotella sp. | reverse complement strand
GCCCTCTGATTTAAATGATTTTATGAACATTGAGCCGATTCTGCATAAAAAAACGTTTCAGGAACTGACCACGGATGAACTGTACGAACTCCTGAGAGTACTCATATGAAGGAAATATCGATAGGCAGAGTCATCACTACTGAGCGAGGCAAAGGCTATGGCAAACAGATCATGTTTCATGCCATCGAGGTGGCCATAGAGCATTTCAGTGCCACACTTATTGATATTGAGGCACAGGAGTATGCCAAAGGATTCTATGAAAGCGTAGGATTCAAGCAGTCATCCGACACCTTTATGCTCGACGGTATTCCTCACATAAAAATGACTTGGACTAAATAAGACAGAATGAAGAAGATAATAAACCCTTGGCGCAACCATGAGGGATATAATTGTTTCGGTTGCAGTCCTGACAATCCTATCGGGCTTCACTTGGAGTTCTATGAGGATGGTGACTATATCGTGAGCACCTGGCATCCTGAACATAACTATCAGGGCTGGGTAGATACCATGCACGGTGGTATCCTGAGTACGCTAATAGATGAAGTTTGCGGATGGGTTGTCACTCGTAAGCTACAGACCAGCGGATATACTGTGCAGTTGAATGTGAAGTTCCGCAAGGCAGTGCCAACAACGGAGCCGGAATTGACCATACGGGCTAAAGTCACGAAACAGGTGAGGAATCTGGCATACATTAGTGCGGAGATAACCAACTCGAAGGGCGAACTCTGCAACGAGGGCGAGGCCATTTACTTCCTGATGAACGAGGAAAAAGCCAAGGAAATGGGATTCCTGCATTGTGAGGTGGAAGATTGACAATAATAGAGCGTATGAAGATAATAGACGATAACTTAATGGACGGATTGGCCGAGGAAGCCAAGAAGTCGCCGAGACTGAGGAAGAACTATAACTTCCATCAAAGCCTCGATGACAAATGCCACCGATTCCTCAATGCCTTGGAACCAGGCACATTTATTCCTGTACATCACCATCCTGACAAGGACGAGACTTTTGTGATTTTAAAGGGAAAGGTCAGGGTGACGACATACAATGACGAAGGCGAGATAGTGGAGTCCTGCGTCATTAGCCAGGAGAGTGGCCGCTATGGTGTGGACATCCCTAAGAACGTCTGGCATGGATTGGAGTGCCTGGAGCCGAGTGTCCTGCTGGAGTGCAAGGCGGGACCATTTGTAGAGCACGAAGTTGACGGGATTCTGGAAACAAAACCCACGAAGGATATCTATCTGGCTGGTGGCTGTTTCTGGGGAACTGAGCATTACTTCAAGCAGATTGAGGGTGTGGCCATAACGGAAGTGGGATTCGCCAACGGACATACGGAGAATCCAACTTATAAAGAGGTATATACCGACCAGACAGGCTTCGCAGAAACTGTCTTTGTGCGGTTCTATCCTGATGTGGTCAGCCTCAAATTCCTTTTGCAGATGTTTTTCAAGGCCATCGACCCTACGAGTCTCAACAAACAGGGACACGACGAGGGAACACGCTATCGCACTGGTGTATATTATACTGACCCGGCAGATTTGCCAATCATCGAGAAGGTTTTTGCCGAAGAGCAGAAGAACTATGAGCAGCCTTTGGCCATTGAAAAACTGCCTCTGCAGAACTTCTATACAGCGGAAGAGCATCACCAAGACTACCTCAACAAGAATCCCGATGGTTATTGCCACCTGCCTCTGTCACTATTCGAGTTTGCAAGGAAAGCCAAGGAAAAGAAATGAGCAGGATTATCAGGGAAGCAAGGCCGATGGACATGGCTGATATTATGACAGTCAAGTAAGCCATAGTCTATTCTTCTTTAATCACAGGCATATTTGCCTCTTTCCATGCGAGGATGCCACCTTTGAGGTTCACGCACTTATAGCCGATGTCTGCCAATTTACCTGCTGCATTGGCTGAGCGGCGATCACTGCGGCAATAGATGACAATAGTCTTTTCTTTCGGCAGTTTTGCTTTAGTCTGTTCCACAAAGTCTCTTTGGAACTGGTCGATAAGGATTGCTCCCGCGATATGCCCTTCTGCAAACTCGTCGGCCTTTCGCACGTCAAGGATCACCACGTTGGAGTCTGCTATCAATTCGGCAAACTCCTTCACTTCCATGTTCTCAAAGTTCTGCTGTCCACAGGCAGTAGTAAGCCCAAGTGCAGCAAACAAGCAAGTCAGTATGCCACCACCGATGGCACATCGCCCCGCCTCCGCATCTTCCAGATTATGCGTCAGGAGGGCACCACGCTCTATTTCGCCACGTCAGCAAAGAAAGCCGTATGGCGCGAACTGCAAGCCAATCCCAACGTGGAGTTGTTGGCCTTTGCCGACAATATCTCCGTTCGCTGTTCAGGTATGGTTAGCTTCGATGTCGGCGACGATGTAAAGCGTTGGATCTACGAAAACAATCCCGTCCTGCCCTGTCTCTACACCAGTTACGACAAGTTGGAATACTTCTGCTTACCGATTGCCGAAATGGATTACTTCGACCTATCACCAACACCTCCCATCAACCAGCATTTTGACCTGATGGCAGGCGAAGTGGCTAATGGATTCGTAGGCGAACGCTATTCAAAATAATCATTAAATTCCAAGGCAAAACGACATCGTTTTGGGATTTTTTTCGTATCTTCGCAGCATCTTCCGTAATATTGGTAATTCTTTCCAAGATTTGGGTAGTGCCTTATTGATAGAATCGTCGTACCTTTGCAGCAGATTTCAAAACGTAATGAATATGAAGAATTTTACATTGATTTTGATGTCGCTCCTGATGGTGTGTTGCACGAAGGACGACGAGGTGAAGGCCGCCACCGTACAGGAGGCAGGCAAGACGCTGGTGGTGTACTACAGTTACACGAACAATTGTCACGAGATAGTGACTTCTCTGACGAGCCAGATACAGGCAGATGTGATGCGTATTGAACCTGCGGACAAGACGCAGAAGTACGAGGCAAACAACTATGCTATCGGCACGGCACTGCTGAACGCCATCAAGGCCGCTCCCAACGATGCAGCGAGTTATCCTGCTATCGACCCCGTGAGCATCACAGACCTCTCGCAGTACCAGAACATCATCATCGTCACGCCCCTGTGGTGGAGCCAGATGGCGGCTATCATGCAGACGTACCTGTTTAATTATGGTGCGCAGATGGCAGGCAAGCATGTGGCACTGATTGTGTCGAGCCACAGCAGCGGCATCAGCGGTGTGGTGGCCGATGTTAGGCGACTGGTTCCAGACTGCACTTGGATGGGCGATGCGTTATGGATCAATGCCAGCAACCACAGCAACCGTGCTTCGCTGATTCAGAACTGGTTGCCGACGCTGAACTTCGAAACCGATAACACAACGAATATGATTTATCTGAATATTGACAACAAGACAATGCCAATGTCGTTAGTGGACAATCAGGCTACCCGCGAATTGGTGGAGGCGTTAAAGGGTGGTGACATTATGGTTGACCTGACGGAAAACGGTTTTGAGCAATACGGGGATTTGGGGCGTATGCTGACCACCAGCAACGAACAAATTAGCGCTCAAGCAGGCGATGTTCTTTTGTATGCCAGCCGCTACATCTGCTTCTTCTATGGTGCGAACTCGTATAGTTACACCCGTTTGGGAAAGATTGAGTATCAGACCATTGAAGAGTTAAAATCATTCTTGAAGGCAGGACAGAACGGTGTCAGCGTCACGCTGTCGCTTAATGGAATAAAGGAAACAGACAATAAAAAAGGAGATTTGAATGGTGACGGCAAGGTGGATGCCTCTGATGTTGTTACCCTCATTAATATAATCATGGAAAAATGAGAACATTATTAGCCGCAGTGCTGATGGGCGGAATGCTTGCAGCCTGCAATCAGAACGAGAACAAACAAACTACAAATTCAGATATGAATACGACATTGCAACTGACTCAGGAGTGGGACAAGACGTTCCCCAAGAGCAACAAGGTGGACCATAAAAAGGTCACGTTCAAGAACCGCTATGGCATCGAACTGGCTGCCGACATGTACACGCCGAAGGACGCAACGGGCAAGTTGGCTGCACTGGCTGTCACGGGGCCGTTCGGAGCCGTGAAGGAGCAGACAAGCGGTCTCTATGCCCAGCATATGGCCGAGCGTGGTTTCCTCACCATCGCTTTCGATCCCTCGTTCACTGGCGAGAGCGGTGGCGAACCGCGACGCATGGCTTCGCCTGACATCAACACAGAGGACTTCCTCGCTGCCGTCGATTTCCTGAGCAATCAGGAAAATGTGGATGCTGAAAGAATTGGCATCATCGGCATCTGCGGTTTTGGCGGAATGGCTGTGAATGCTGCCGCTATTGACCCCCGCATCAAGGCCACCGTTGCTTCGACGATGTACGATATGAGCAAGGTGAACGTGGAGGGCTACTTCAAGAGCGAGGACACCAAGGCACAGCGCATGGAGAAGCGCAAGACCATCGCTCAGCAGCGCACCGAGGACTTCAAAAGCGGTACTTACAAGCGTGCAGGTGGTGTCATCGACCCGCTGCCAGACGATGCACCGTTCTTCGTGAAGGACTACTACGACTACTACAAGACCCCACGCGGCTATCACGAGCGCAGCGGCAACTCCACTGACGGCTGGAACGTCATCGGCTGTCAGTCGTTCCTCAACCAGCCCCTGTTGGCCTGGGCGCACGAGATTGAGTCGCCCGTCCTGCTCATCCACGGCGAGAAGGCCCACAGCCGCTACTTCTCTGAGTACGCCTTTGAAAAGATGACAGGCAAGCATATTGAGGGTCAGAGTGCAGTCATCGGAAACAAGGAACTGATGATCATCCCAGATGCTGTGCACACCGACCTCTACGACGATAAGATTGAGAAGATTCCATACGACAAGATAGAGGAATTTTTTATGGCAAATCTGAAGTAATATGGCAGAAAGAATCTTCCAGATAGATAGCGTTGATGCGTACAACAAACTGTACGGATGGGAGACGCTACACCCGCTGGTGACGGTAGTGAACCACGCCAATCCGATGGCAAGCGACTTGAACCACTCGCGGCTGAACTACGGACTGTATGCGCTGTTCCTGAAGCAGGGCGACGGCTGCTCGATACGCTACGGACGCGAGAAGTACGACTATCAGGAGGGCACCGTGGTGAGTTTCAAGCCTGGACAGGTGGTCGAGGTGGAATGGGATGAGAACCGACCCATGCCACCCTCGCGCGGACTGCTGTTCCATCCTGATTTGCTTTTCGGCACACAACTCGCCCGCCGCATCAACGACTACACGTTCTTCGACTACGACCAACGCGAGGCCCTGCACCTCTCGGAGCGTGAGCAACACATGGTGGTGGAACTGTTCGACAGGATCGAAGAGGAACTGCAACACCCCATCGACCGCCACTCGCAGACGCTCATCACCGATGCCATCGGCCTGCTGCTGGACTACTGCATGCGCTACTATGACCGTCAGTTCATCACGCGACATAAGGTGAACAGCGACATCCTCACTGCCTTCCATCAGCAGTTGCGCGAGTACTTCGTGAGCGGCCACCCAGAACGCAATGGTCTGCCCACCGTCGCCTATTTTGCCGACAAGGCCTGCTTGTCGCCCAACTATTTCGGCGACCTCATCAGCAAGGAGAGCGGCACCACCGCCCAGCGCCACATCCAGGATTCCGTCATCGAACGTTCCAAGCAGTTGCTCGTCGAGACCCGCCTGCCCGTCAGCGAGATTGCCTACCAGCTCGGCTTCGAATATCCGCAACACTTCTCGCGACTCTTCAAGTCGCGCACTGGCAAGACGCCAAATGAGTACAGATTAACAGCATAATTGCCCCTTGGGCTTACGCCGCTTCCCCGTTTGGCGGGGATGCTCAAAGGTGGTACACCTGCCCCACGATTATCAACACCTTCATAGAGGCATACGATTTCAAAGGAAAGGCCGTCATTCCCTTCGCCACATCTGGCGGCAGTAGCATTAAAAAAGCCTGCGATGACCTGAAAGCCGCTTATCCTGATGTCAACTGGAAAGAAGGCAAACTCTTGAACCGTGTATCAAAGAAAGATTTGGAAGATTGGGTGAAGTAAATACCTATTTCTGATTAACCTACTTTTGCAGGCATGCAAAGCACATGCTACAAGGTTTTACGGGTGGAATATCCTGAATGGGATTTTCATCAGTTCCGTAAAGTATCCGCTTGCCCACGCTGATCTACTTGTCGTAGTAGCAATAGATCACTTTACCCCATGCACAAGCATTTTCAGAGTATAAACGGATTTTGAGGCGGTAATAAATAGGATGTTACGCTCTTTCCCGCCAAAACAGACGTTGGCCGTCCAGTCCTCGGGAATGGGGAAATGGGCTATCTTCTGGCCATCCTTGTCGAATACGGTCACACCGTTTCCTGTCAGATAGATGTTTCCCCGGTCGTCGATTGTCATCCCGTCCGAGCCCATGTCGGCAAACACCTGCCGGTTCGTCAGGGAGCCGTCTGGTTGAATGTCATATCGCAGGATTCTGTTTGCTTTAGCCTCCGCCACATACAAATATTTTCCGTCGGGCGTTCCTATAAGACCATTGGGCTGGTTAAGCGTTGAGTCGAGCATGACCAACTGCTTACCTCCTGGAGCCAGGTAATACAAGCCTTCCACAGGCTGCTGGCGCTCTGGGTCGCGCGTCCAATAGTCTCTCTTAAAATATGGGTCTGTCAGATAATAACCTCCATCCTTCGCGATCCATACATCGTTGGGACCGTTCAACAATTTTCCTCGATAGTCGGTTATCAGTATCTCGGAATGGCCCTTTATATCGAAACGCCAGAGTTGATTGTCCATGTCTGCGCAAGTTATCAAATTGCCTTGGGCATCGAAGTACATCCCATTGGAGCGACCGCTCTGATCAGTGAACAGCGTTATCTCTCCCGATTCGCAGTCCCAACGGTAAATCTTATTGTTGGGCTGGTCTGTAAAGTAGACATCACCCCTTACATCGGCCGCAGGCCCTTCTGTAAAACTATACGAATCAGCGAGTCTTACAGGTACTTCACCTTCTGCAACTATATCATTTGAGTGAGATTTCTTTTCCGTCAGACGTTTGATGTGGTCCTTCAGGATTTTGTAGGCTGGGAACGGCATAGCGCCGTGGTCGTAGCCCTGCATCTCGTAGAGCGTCACGTCCTTGTGGCCGACGAGTTTCAGCATTCGCCAGAAATAGGCCTGCTCCTCGTAGCGTCCGAATAGTTCCAGTTTGCGGTCGCCGGAGATGATGACGATGGGCGGCGCATCGGGACGAACGTAGGTGAGCGGGGCGTATTGGTCGATGGTTGCCTGCAGGGGCGGGATGCCCTGCTGTTTGCGG
>JAGCRH010000092.1 GCA_017964785.1 Prevotella sp. | reverse complement strand
TCAGTGACGATGTGTTTGCGCCGAAAAAGACGACTCACAGCAGCGGGTCTGCTCGGGATTTCCACCCGATTCCCTATTAGTCACCTAAAGGTGAACCGATTGTCGGGTGCAAAGATACGAAAAAACGAGCGAAGAACAAAATAAACTCGTTTATTTTTTCTTCCGAGTGGCAGTATCTTCTTCGCGACTTTGTCGCAAAGTTACAAAAAAAGTTGAAAAGAACAATGGATTTTGGAGAATCAGATCCATTCCGAACTCGTTTTTTTATGCCTGAGATTTCGGGCAAGCCATCCCCAGGGGGGTAAAACCTTGCCCTGAATCCAGTTCATACTTATGCACAGGGGGGTGAATGTTGCCTGAGATTCAGGGCATACTTTTCCGAGGTCGGAATTCCTTGCCCCAGATTCGGGGCATACCTTTCCGAGGTCAGAATTCTTTGCCCCAGATTCAGGGCATATTTCTGCCCGGTGTGCATAAACGTGCCTGAGATTCAGGTCAGACTTCTGCCCGGGGTGCATAGACGTGCCCGAGATTCAGGGCATATTTCTGCCCGGTGTGCATAGACGTGCCCCAGATTTTGGGCAGATTTTACCCCCCTGGGGGATGGCATATAGACGAATGAATGCGTTCAAACACAGGCTTGATCATCACTCCTATAAAACCTAGTTGGCTAATGGAAAAACATCTTCTTCCTCATCATCTAATTCATCCAATTTCGTGACAATATGTTTTGGCAATAAAGCCCCAGAGTGACCTTTCGACCAATCAAATCCTGAAATCTCCTTTTTTAGTTTATCAAGCGAGAGATGAGGCTTTTCTCTTGGATCAGTAGGATCCATACATATCAGATCCACATACATCCTCCGCTTGGTTGATCCAGCCCAGTCATCGGCAGGGTAGGGGTCAGAGATAAACTGTCCGTAGAACACAATGCCCGCCTTATAGTCACCAGTACGCAACATATAGAAAGAGTCACCCCTTCGAGCCTCTTCCCACTCATAGATACTCCAGTTCATGCGGAACATACCATGCACCATGTTTTCTATGCATTCCTTATAATCCTTCTCTTTGAAGGAACTGATAGAAGGATTCCACCGCATCAGATAATGACGAGGCTCAACAGGCATAGGCACCACCTCAAAACTCACTTCCCATATACAACTGTCACCGTTTGGGTCTTCCACGATGGGTTTACCATTCCCCTGATAGTTGAATCGGGTACCAGGTTCTGTGTCAACGCTGATAATGCGTGTAAGACAATCGTCTTCACCACCGTTAAGGATTAAGAAACTTAATGAGTTTTTTATGGCGTATGGAAACACACCATTATTATAAAGATAGCAACCATGATAGGTCGTTGGCATATCGTCGATAACCAATACCAGATTCCCGTCTATGCCTTCTAATATCATATTCTTATTATGCTCATTGATTTGTAAGGCAATGTGCGTTATCTCACCACTACGAACCTTGTCAATCACATCACTATCCACCTCTACGGTAATAGCCATCTCGTTAATATCAAATTCTTTATCTTCTGACTTCATAGGCGTTTTGTTCTTGGAGATTCCTGTTTACGATGGCAAAGATACAAAATAAAACGCAAATAAAAAAGATTTCCTCTTTTAATTAGGAAATCTCTTTCAAATATAGAAGATTTACAATCAGTAAACTTCGCAATCTTCAATCAACGGAATCAACTCTATCAGTTTTTTACCGTCAATCTCAAACTCCTCAATGACAGCATTGCCATCCTTAAAACGGCGAATCTCATTCGTGAAATGCTCATCACATTGCGCAGCATAGTCCTGCTCTGAAAGGAAAAAATAGTCTACACCTTTGTAACTGAAGCGCAAATCGTATCTTTGAACAGCAAAGTCGTAGTAGAACGTCTCTTCAGAGTTGTTCTTATAACCATGATATAATCCACCGTTCTGCTCATAGTTGGGAGGAAACTTCGCATTAAACGGATATCCTGCCAAGTCATCTTTAATATAATCGTATGCTCTCATATTACAATAAACTTATTGTTTCGTTTAGCAACTGTTGATACTGAGGATTCGATGCAATGGGCTGAGGCTCCCCGACGGGTCTGCCATTTTTCCAGTAGTGATAGTGCGGTCCTATTCCGTCATGATCTTCATTATGGATCTCAACAACTTTCATGCAGTCTGAATCATATATTGATATGCTCTTAAGCCCATTGCCTTTCTTAAACATCATCCCATAGATGGCATTAGGAGAATGGCTCTCTTCTGGCATCTTTGTAGGTGTCTTAGAATCCTTAAACTCAATAATTTCAACTCCGTTTTGAAGGACTTCAACGGTTTTCCACCTGCGTCCATTCTCTTTCTCTGTTGTTCCCTTTGATTTACTTCCGTTTGCTCCCATTTCTCAACATATTTAAGCGTTCATTACTAAAATACGAACTAATGGAGGAATCTTCACCTTCCACAAATTGTCCAAATCGTATGATATGCAATGGCGATAGTGTAATCATTACCATTCTGTATCCACACTTCCATCGATAGAGCGACAAGTCGCTCTTATGTACGCCATTGCTGTTAATAGCAACGACCGAGTTACGCAGGTTCTGAGGGAAACTATATGAATAGCTGTCACTTCTCGACCATGTGATGTTGGGATAGAGATTAACTCCGCCTTCCTGAAGATATACAGACATTGTGGTGTTGCACCAGGCATGTCGATAACGCATTTCTGCTGGCATATCCGTATACTGTGATACATCAGGACCAATTACAGCCTTGCATTTTCTAAGAAACGGCAGATACTTGTTTGGATTAGTGAATATCCGCAAGAATAAACTGTCGTCGATGTAGAAGTAGATTACTGCATCGGTGATGTCATAACTATATGCTTCATGGAAGGGAACGAGCCGTGTTACATCTGCATTATAATTTGGTTCCAGCACTGGCCATTTCATCTCACCCGCTGTAGGCAAGTAGCCATAAATTTTCTCTGTAAAGAATCTCATACTCTTTTCGATACGCCTTACTTTCTTTGCTATTGGCTCACGTAGAGTGAGAATATATTTCTCAACTTCAATCAGATAGTCATCGTATGAAGAAGAGAACGAAATGTTTTCACCCCCATAGGGGATGGTTCTCCTTAATTGTGATAACATCGTTATCCTATTTTATGTTAAACCTTGACATGGTGGTCCACCAATGACCACATCCACGCCGTTTGTTAAATGATTGTAAAAATCACCCGATATGAGAACCATCTTATTGTACATTTAAGAATTTCTTCTTAATTTTGCACCAAGGAACTATGATGGGTCCCGTTTTTCTGGGGCAACTCGGAAAGTCATCGGGGAACAATCCTACTAGTCCTGTGCTACTGCAATAGTGCAGGACTTTTTCGTTGCCACTATGCTATATCTTCGTTTGCATTTTATATGCCCTCCTTTTTTTTATTATACATAGACATCCCTTTTGGGGGAATCTGCTTACCTTAAGCATTGCAAAGATAGTATTTAAAGTCTAATAACTCATCAAAAATACGCAATTTTTATGATATATTAATAATTGGCTAAAGCATCTATAAACAAAGAGGTTTTCAAAAAACTTTATAAAAGATTTGTACGAAATTAAGTAATTAATTAAGTAAGCAAGCAAGAAACAAACTAAGTAGATGATTTGTAAAACCAATGGGAGTATTATTTTGGAACGAAGAAATAAAGAAAGTAACTAATTAATAAATTAAGTAAGCAAGCAAATAGGACTATTTTTTACCATAGTTTTTATTGTCATTTATTATTCCAAATTCCTTAAACAAATCATCCAAATAGTCATCATTATACTTGGTGGCATCAGCCAGTCGATGGCTGATAGCAGGATTAGCGAAGTCAAGTCGGAGCATCTTGTCATCATAAACTCTTGTCATCTCAAAACGTTCTACATTGCCTTGCTCGTCCTCAACATATTTGGCCATAGCCTTTGCTTTGGGAACATTATCCTCGTCTTTCCAATGAGGTTCTACGAGGTCTAGCATATAGCCACCATTCTTGTCCTTTCTTACGATAACAAAGTCTGGATAGAAAGGATGCGACTTCCCTCCCATTTCATAAGTGATACACAATGACCATGATTTCCTGTCCTGATTACGAAGCCAGCATACGAAGTCCTCATCTTTCTTGGCATCCTTTATTATCTGTTGTTCCCATGTATTTAATGAGAAAGATGCCTTACCTTCATCATCTACAAACAGGTGTCCTTCTATATTCTCTTCTCCCTTTGAAAGATAGATAGTGCTGGGAAGCATCCACGAATGGTCGCTTACCTCTTCACCCTCGCGAGTGTATTTGTCATATTTGCTTTTGACGTTCTCGCTATACTTTGACAGGACTTTCCTGTATTCATGTTTATATTGATAGAAGGTTGCTTTGGCATATTTATCTAGTTCAGACATACTATCTTCCGACTGCGTAAAAAGTATCACATCAATCATCAAGTCTGTCATGTCTGCTTTATCGAAATAGTCACGGGTATATCTCTTGCCAGCATTCTTCAATTTGGCATCAGCCCGAGCAAATTCACGTTCTATGTCGTAGTCTGTCAATTCAAGAACAAGTTCAGAAGAACTCTCCAGTTTTCTATCTTTCAAGTATTCCATCTTGCTTTCGGTAAGCACAAACTTTTTAATCTCTACTACCTTATTATTATATATACCATCAGCTTGAAGCTTTTCAATATAGCTGCGTATCATGGTGGCGATTTGACCAGACACCCTAATTGCTGCTTCTGGATCTACTCCTTGAGTATTCGCTGCCAGATAAGCCAGATTGAAGAGTGATGTCAAATAGTTACTTACTCGATATTTACTGATGACATACGTTGTCAGCTGAATGCTGTTCAGCCATTCAAGCACGTCTTTCTTATCCTCTGCCACATGTAGTTCTTGTTCCTCTGATGCCCCTACAGCATGCTTCTTAATCTTGGTGGGAATACCCTCTCCGTCATTACTGCTAAGCGCGTCTATCACTTTCTGCACATTCTCGTTATTGTAATTTGGCAGGAACAAGTGAACATTGTTCAGTGACTCGTCACCATCTATTCTGCGGTGCAGCGGTGTACGTACCATTCTGCCCATCAACTGGGCAATGTAAGTGTAATCATTAGCTGTTCTGAACGACATCATAGTCTCTGCTCTAGGGCAATCCCAGCCTGTTGTCAAACTTTCCTTGAAGAATACAATTCTAACCTTTTTGCTTTCATCAATTCTAGACGGTTCTACGTATGGTACTTTCAGCCCGTTTATAGTTAGATCTGTCTTTGGCTCTCCGAAAGAGTGAGCCACCTCACCTTCATATAGCGCTCTACCCAGTTCTTCCTCTACAGTCTTTAGACATTCGTTAAGGTCTGTCTCAGAAATCTTGTCACCATGTCCATTCTCCACTTGTATCACCAGTACGGGATATACAGTCGGTTCATGCTCTTTCTGGCAATAGGCTTCCCAATGCTGGCACTTTTCTTTCCATTCACGTGTAGCATACTTCAAAATAGCCATACCTCGCTGTATATCGTTATCGCCTGGGTAACTAATATTGATTTCGTCTTTCAATAGCCCGGAGTCTCTTACATCTTCAGCCTTAATAATGCAAGAGCGAGTCGTTGAGTTTGTACCTTTTATCAGTTCACTAAAACGATCTATGGTAGCACTCATACCAATTACGATAGGCATTTTATCTAGTTTGTCATTCGGACTACCGAAGATAAACTTCTGCATTATCGAGTTGGCTGTATTAGCATCAGCCTTTTGTGTGCCGCGATGCGCTTCGTCTATCATGAAATAGAGCCTTTCACCTTTTTGCTCGATGGTATTCTGCAGTGTCTCCCATATAGTGTGCTCACGTCCGTCTTTGCTCTTGGTCAGATTGCTAGACTTACTCAATTTCTGAATGTTTAGGAAATATATCTTGCCGTCCTCCAGAACTTCTTTATCAAACGAATCTTCTTTGATGATCTCAAGACTGCCAATTGGCAACTCATACATGGTTTCATGTTCCACTTTGTGCATCGACTGTTCGTTCAGTTCCGGGTCATCCGACAACCAAACAAATACAGAGTTTTCTTCTTTGACATTGTTTTCATCACCGCGCAATATCTTCTCCATTAGTCCAGACATGATGATGGTCTTTCCCGCGCCTGTAGGAGCAGCCAGCGTAATGATAGTATGCTCACCATCATCTTTATAGTCACGCTTTGCTTTCTTGCAAAACGAGCGGAGTTTATCTAATGCCTCTGTTTGAAAAGGAAATAATGTCGATGTCATAGCGTTGTTTTATTTGTCGTAGTTAATACTGAAATTCTCCAAATAGTCTTTATAGAGTTGATAGGTCTTGGCCCACTTAAATGGAGCTGCCATTTCACGGAAGCCAATCTCTGAGTCCACTACTAAGAAGATAGTCTTAATATCCTTCCTGTCTTTCATCTGGTCTAAGAATACGGCATAATTGCTTTCTTCTGTCAGAATAGCCATTTTATTCTCATCCAATATCATGAACGACGGAATACCCTTACCTTCCAATGTGGGGCATTCGCCGATAGCCCCAGCCTTCATCCAAAGTAGTGGCAATAGTTCACGGAACTGGCGATAGGCCTCTACAGAATATTTATCCAGGAAACCCAGCTTGAAATACTTCGCATTGGCCTTAAAGCCATCTTGCATAGGTTGGTCGTTGCTCAGGTAATTACCCTTCAAGGGATTGCCGTTGATGTCGTGGCCCTCTATGCTGCAAACCGTTCGAGGCCAGTTAACATATCTGGCTATGCCGTATTTCTCCCATTCTTCATCGCCTGGCTGATAGCCTTTCTTTCTCAGCGCTTTTGCTTCAGCCTCTGACACCTCATTATTTGTCACCATAATACAACGACGCTTACCTCCATCCTCCGCATTTAGTAGATTCACTGCATGAAGTGTAGTTCCGCTTCCGGCGAAGAAATCTACTATCAAAGCATTTGGTTTATTGGCAACAAAGAAGCGGATGGTGTCATGAACAGCATAGAGAGATTTGGGAAAATCAAAACGCTTTGCTCCAAGAGTTTTAAGTAAAAGCTGAGATCCAAACCTTGTTGCATCATGAGAAGGAATTTTCCACAAGGAGCCTGGGATAAATGAAGGAATATAATCATCATCTACGATTACAGACCCATCATATCTCTTCCCGTTTATTGGTATATTGCCATTTTGTATGTTTATTCTATTAGTCTCAGCAAGATACTGGACTGCTGTTTTTTCCCAATTCCATTTCCCTAATCTAAGAAATCCTTGTTTCTGCAAGTTCCTTGCACTTGTTGGTGATACTTGCCATCTTCTTAGTTCTCCATCGCTACCTATTGGCCAAACAGCTATAGTACCATCAGGCTTATCAACTTTATCCAAATCATTTCCAAGAAAAGCTTCACCAACGGAATCTATTATGGGGCCCTCCACTGTATTCTTGATAAAGAATGGATAAAACATCATAGGTCTGTCTTCCCTTTTCCTGGCGGTACCTGTTCTTAAAAGAGAAGCCCAATTGATATTCTTTATGGGAGATTCGCCAATACCTGTACGCCAGTATTGATCAAGAGGTAATGGAACTGGCTGCGCCTGACCTAGCCCCACAATAAAGATATATTCTTCTGTCCTATAGAATTGTTTAACTCTGGGATTCCCTTGTGGTGTTATCTGTGTAGCAATCATTTGTATTCTTGCATCAAGAAATATTTCTTCCAACAAACAACCGAGTCTCAAGTATTCTCTTTCGTCTATTGTAACAATCAGTACAGAATCTTTAGGATTCAGCAATTTCTTGGCTAAAAGCAAACGCTTCTTCATCATGCTTAGCCATTTGCTGTGACGATAAGCATCTGAAGAGTCAACATAGTCGTTGTTGTATTTCCAGTCCTTAGCTCCTGTATTGTAAGGCGGATCAATATAGATACAATCCACCATACCGCCATAAAGATAAACCAATAGTTGCAAGGCATGATAGTTGTCTGCCTCAATCAGTGTATGCCATAAATCACTATCTGGCGCGTTCTTGACGGCATCCATCGGCTTGAGATAGGGATAGATAGGCTGACCAAACTGAGCCACAGCCACAACATCTTTCCGATTTAGTTCTACTATCTCTCGGCTATCATCCTGCTTCTCACAAATCAGCTTATCACCATTGATATCCTTTACCAAGTAAAAGTCCTTAAAGTATCTGTCTTTTAGAGATACCAGAGATTTCTTCTTAATGGGGATGTCGTATAATGGAGTCGCTTCAGGCAGATGTTCCTCGAACACCAGCCCGAATTTCTTCTGTTTCTGCATACGTGCCACCTCTTCGCTGATACGACGACGCAGCTCAGGGTCGCTGATTCTTTCTATCAGGTCGTTAATTACCGCCATAGCTTTAAGAGTTTAATGATGGGGCATCATCAAACAAAGCAACTTTAGTAAATCCAGATAACAACGATTTCCGCCAAGCACCTATAGAAACGAGAAGTGGACACCTTAAACCACATCCCGTTCGGAGGTACTTGGCGGAAACCTGAGACAACAGATGCAGTAGTGCCCACATTACGTGAACATCCACTGTTATTCTGTTGACTCGTTCTTTCCACCGCCAAGTTTCCCGAACGTTATTGAATAAACAGCAAACGCTTGTTATATTTTACCCACAAAAGTCACACCGTCGTCCGCACTCGGACATCGTGACGGTGTTCGAATGCAAAGATACAACGTTTTTCTGAATTCAGCAAGTTTTAAGGTAAAAAATTAAATGAAAGAGAAATAATCCAGAGTTTTAAGTTTTTGGCCAACACCCAATCTGGTTCTCTCGAAACACCTTTGTTTAAAAGGATTTTCTATTGTTAACGTTTCAAAGATACAAGAAAGGTGCGCCATTTGTCGTCTTTGTCCCCCTCTTCCGATGTAGTGCTTGTATTGTTTGTTTCTTTACCATATTATATTTTGAACTTTTGATTCTTGGATGATTATTGTAATAGATGCGACATTAAAACCTTCACGCCTATCAAGATAAGGATGGTGCCTCCTATGAGTTCGGGGTTTAGTCGGCGGATGATGGTCTTTCCGAAACAACGGCCTAAGTGGTAGCCGATGATGCTGAAGAGAAAGGATACCAAACCTATGAGGAGGAGCGGTAGGGTGAGTTGGCTGAGGGCGGTATAACCCGTGCAGGCAAAGGAGATGCCGACAGCCAGTGCGTCGATGCTGGTGGCAACGGCAAGGAGCAGTTGGGTACGCAGACGACAGGGATTGAAATGATGCTCTTCCTCAGGACTGAAACTCTCCCAGATCATCTTTCCTCCGATGAGGCCTAACAGTCCGAAGGCAATCCAGTGGTCGTAGGCTTCCATATACGACTGGAAATGACTGATGCCCAGCCAGCCCAACAGTGGCATCAGAGCCTGGAAAAAACCAAAGAGGAACGCCATACGGATGACACAGAGGGACGGTTCTTTTGTTACATCAGTCGGTGTAACAAAAGAACCGTCCCTCTGTGTCAGAATGATCCCACTGACGATGGAAACCGTAAAACAGTCCATTGCCAGAGCGACGGCTAAGAGGATGATATCTAAGAGATTCATATAGTATTTGTTTACCTCATTCTTGCACTTTGGCTGCAAAATTACAAAAAAAGCCACAGATTACACAGATTATCACAGATAATTTTGTACTTTTGCATCAGAAACTAAAAACAAAGTTCATTAACAATGATGAAGAAAGCAATGATTCTCGGAATGCTGTTGGCTGTGTCGATGTCGATGCAGGCAGAGCAGGTGACTGTCCAAACGAAAAATGTCACAATGGTACTTAATGTGGAAAACGGCAAACAGCCACAGTATGTCTATTTCGGTGCGAAACTCAGCAACTATGACTTGGCTCACTTGCAGACACCCCGTAACGGACGGATGGATGCCTATCCTATCTATGGCCTGAACTGCCCTGCTGAGGCCGCACTCGCCATGAAACATTCGGATGGCAACCTTTCCACGGCGATGTATGTCACAGGGATGGAGAACAAAGACAACACCCTACGAATCACCCTGAAGGATCCGGAATATCCCGTATCAGCAACGCTCTGCTATAAGGCCTATCAAGATGAAGATATGATTGAGACCTGGGCAGAAATCACCAACGGCGAGGCCAAACCCGTCACACTGACGCAGTTTGCCTCTATCTGTCTGCCCATCCGTAGGGGTGATGTGTGGCTCTCGCATTTCTATGGCTCTTGGGCCAACGAGGCTCAGTTGGTGGAAGAACCAATCCTCGCTGGCGAGAAGGTGATTAAGAATAAGGATGGCTCGCGCAACTCACATACCGATCATGCTGAAGTGATGTTCTCACTCAACGGTAAGGGTCAGGAGAATACAGGCGATGTCATCGGTGCGGCTCTCTGCTATTCAGGCAACTACCAACTAAAGGTGGAGACGGATGATACTGAATACCACTATTTCTTCGCTGGCATCAATCCCGACAACTCTGAGTATCATCTGAAGAAAGGCGAGACCTTTGTGACACCAAAAGTTGCCCTCAGTTTCTCGCAGCAGGGACTCTCTGGCGTATCCCGCAATTTCCATAAGTGGGGCCGCAAGTATATGCTGGCCCACGGTAACAAGGAGCGCAAGATCCTGCTGAACTCCTGGGAGGGTGTCTATTTCGACATCAACCAGCAGGGCATGGATCAGATGATGGGTGACATTGCCTCGATGGGTGGCGAACTCTTCGTGATGGACGATGGTTGGTTTGGTGACAAGTATCCCCGTAAGACGGACAACTCCTCTCTCGGCGACTGGGTGGTAGATAAGAACAAACTGCCTGAGGGTATCGAGGGACTGCTCCGCGATGCTAAGAAGCACGGCATTAAGTTCGGCATCTGGATTGAGCCCGAGATGACGAACTCCGTCTCTGAACTCTATGAGGCTCACCCCGACTGGATCATCAAGGCCCCGAAGCGTGAGGCTGTGCAGGGGCGTGGTGGTACGCAGTTGATCCTCGACATGGGCAATCCCAAGGTACAGGACTTCGTGTTCAGCGTCGTCGATAACCTCATGACGAAATATCCGGAGATCGACTATATCAAGTGGGATGCTAACATGCCAATTTTGAATCACGGTTCGCAGTACCTGACGATGAACGATCAGAGTCACCTCTATATTGAGTATCATCGTGGTTTGGAGAAGACTTGTCAGCGGGTGCGCGCCAAGTATCCCGACCTCACCATCCAGGCCTGCGCCTCTGGTGGCGGACGTGCCAACTGGGGTGTGCTGCCTTACTTCGATGAGTTCTGGGTCAGCGACAATACCGATGCCCTGCAGCGTATCTACATGCAGTGGGGTACCTCGTATTTCTTCCCTGCCATCGCAATGGCTTCGCATATCTCTGCCACACCGAATCACACCGTCTTCCGCACCACTGCCATGAAATATCGTATCGACGTGGCCATGAGTGGACGCTTAGGTATGGAGATTCAGCCTAAGAACATGACGGATGATGAGAAGACGCTCTGTCGCAAGGCCATTGCCGAGTATAAGCAGATACGGTCCATCGTGCAGTTCGGTGACCTCTATCGTCTCGTCTCGCCTTACGACAAACAAGGCCTCGCCTCTCTGATGTACGTGAACGAGCAGAAGTCGAAGTCTGTCTTCTTCTGGTGGAAGACCGAGTCGTTCCAGAATGAGCATCTGCCGCGAGTAAAGATGGCTGGCCTTGATGCCAACAAGAATTATAAGGTACACGAACTGAACCGCATCGACCTGAAACCGATGGACATCGAGGGAAAGACCTTCAGTGGTGCCTACTTGATGAACCACGGTCTTGAAATGCCTTACCGTAATGAGCCCGAATGGTCAAAGAAGACCGACTGGAGCAGTCGTGTCCTCCTGTTGGAAGCAGAGTAATCTTTATAAGAGGATGAAGTTTCTTGTTTCTTTAATCTGTTTGCTGGCCGTTTCGATGACGGGGCTGGCGAAGGCGGATGCTGGGTTGAAACCTCGGTTGGTGGTTTGTACGGACATTGCGCCGGCAGATGTGGAGCCGGACGATATGGAGTCGATGGTGAGGCTGATGGCCTACGCTGATTGTTTCGAGGTGGAAGCACTGATTACGTCAGTAGGCTGGAACTGCGATCCTTATCCCGTGGAGTGGGCAGACTATCTCTTCCGAGTCATTGAGGCTTATCGGAAGGATGTGCCTAATCTGATGAAACGCTCTGGTCAACAAGGATGTCTGTCAATAGAGCAGGAGAACGGCCAGCAACAACTCGGCTATTGGCCCAGTGCCGACTATATGAAGAGTCGTGCTGTGATGGGCAGTCAGCGGGGTGGTATCAAAGTGATTGGCGAGGGCAACGACTCGCCAGGCAGTGAACTGCTCATCCGTCTGGCTGATGAGGACGATCCGCGACCTATCTATGTGGCAGCGTGGGGTGGTGCAAACACTTTGGCACAAGCCATCTGGCGCGTGAAACAGACACGTTCGGCAGAGGAACTGAAGCGGTTTGTCAGGAAGTTCCGCATCTATACGATTACCGATCAGGATATGCAGTACAATATGCGGATGGATCGTGCCTACAGTTCCCACATGTGGCTAAGGCGTGAGTTTAAGGACGACTTACAGTTTATCTGGGATGAGGGTACGTGGCAGGAACAGTGCGAACTGGGCAAGCGCCACTGGCAACAGCACAAAGAGAATATCCAGGGTAAAGGTGCCTTAGGCAAGGAATATCCTACCTATAAATGGGGTGTGGAGGGCGATACGCCGAGTTTTCTCTATGTGATGCCTCATGGTCTGAACGACCCCGAAGACCCGCATCAGGCAGGTTGGGCTGGCTATCACGAAAGAGGGATGTGTCCTGACTCGCTGACCACCGCCTGGACCTCTTGGCAGGAACCGCTCCGTAGCATCAGCGTGGGCTATAAGACCCGTTTCTATCCTGATGAACTCAACGACTTTATGGCCCGTATGCAATGGGCTGCCGAAGGTCGAGGCAACCTTAATCCTTATATTGTAATAACTCCGCAGGTGGAATTCGTTCCTCTGCTTACCCATGAAGGCGCCTCGATAGCCATGCCCAATGACACGATTACCGTCACCGTCCCTCCTGGGGTCGGCAAAGACGATGTCTTCTCCATTCGTATGGACGCCTCGAAATCCTTTGACCCTGATGGTGATAATCTCAGTTTCCTTTGGTGGCGGCAGCCGGAGATTGGCACAACGAAAGTGGCTATCGACCAGTCTGACCAGTCCATAGCCATTATAAAGATTCCTGCTGATGCCGTCGGCCAGACGCTACATATTATCTGCGAAGTCCACGACGACGGGCCCTTCCGTCTGGTGGCCTACCGCCGGGTTATCATCAGCATTGAGTAAGGGATTTCCCCTCGAAATCAAGTTCGAGTTGGATCCAGCGGGGTTGTGCCTGATCAGTGGCGCCTTTCTGATTGGAAACGCCAAGACCGATGAGGCGGATGGGATGGGAATGGTATTCCACGCTGTGCATCAGTTGTTTGGCAAAGGGAAGGATGTCATCCTTGGTACGAAGGATGTGATCGACGGTGATGCTGCGAGTGATCTGTTGGAAGTCCTCGAATTTTACTTTCAGCGTCAGGGTGCGGCCCTCGAAGTCGTTTTTCTCAATGCGACGGACGAGTTCGAGCACGGTGTGATAGAGATGGATGGTGACATCGGTATTCTGGCTGATGTCCTTTTCGAAAGTCCGCTCACAACTGACCGACTTGCGCTCCCATTCGGAAATAACAGGGCGATTATCGATACCACGGGCGAAGTCGTAAAACACCTGCCCCATCTTGCCAAACTCCTGTTGCAGTCGGTTGAGCGACATCTGACGGAGATCGGCTCCAGTAAAGATTCCCATGTGGTGCATCTTATCAGCCGTCTTCCGACCTACGCCCCAGATCTTCTCCACCCTCAACTGCGCAATGAAGTCGAGCGCCTTGTCAGGGTGAATCACCGTCAGACCATCGGGCTTGCGCCAGTCGGAGGCAATCTTCGCCAGGAACTTGCAATAACTGACGCCTGCTGATGCCGTCAGATTGGTGGTTTCCCTGATGCGCTGTTTGATCTCACGGGCGATGTCGACACCCAGTTCGATACCATGTTTGTTGTCTGTCACGTCCAGAAAAGCCTCATCGAGCGAGATGGGTTCTATCAGGTCGGTATAGTCGTGGAAGATGTCGTGCAACTGAGCCGACACCTCTTTATATCTTTGGAAATGCGGCTCGATGATGATGAGTTGTGGACACAAACGCTTGGCCACCTGAATGGACTGAGCCGAATGGACGCCAAAACGACGGGCCTCGTAACTGGCCGTCGACACCACACCCCGCTCCGCATCGTGGCCAACGGCGATAGGCAAGCCCTTCAGTTCTGGATGGTCGAGTAGTTCCACAGCAGCGAAGAACTGATCCATGTCGACATGAATAATCTTCTTCATTGCTGCAAATTTACGAATTTCTAGTAATAAGAAGGGAATTCAGGTAGATAATACTTTATATCTTCGTTGAAGTGCTACCAATACGCTACGTTCAGCCAATGGATTCAATCCGCGGAAAGTGGTGCGGCGCTTCAACTCCGATAAAGGCATTTCCAAGAGTAGTTTGGCGATGCATTCATCAGCGAAGGAGTTGGATACCACATTGACGCCTGTGAAATCCAGAACAACCTTCTCGTTACCGTTAATGAGCGGTAACAGTTTCTCTCGGAGTTTCTGACCCATATCGCGTGTCCCGAAGTCCGTTCCGTATTCTATGAATTTAAATTCTACCATAGTGATTCCAATTCTTCTGTTTCCACAAATGTCTCGTTATACTCTTCTACAACAGACGCGCGATAATCAACAATCAGATTAGGGTCGATTTCCTCGCCCGTCCCTATTTCCATATAGATAAGAGTCCCTTGCCAGAATCCATTCTCGATGACTGAGGGTCTTGTGTGAATCATCATAATGCGTCATGGCCGTACCCAGCGGCTTGCCGGAATGTATATGAACGTTGTCCATCATCTCATAGAGACAATAGCTCAACGCTTGGAGCACACTCACTTCGATTTCGAAATGAGAGGTCATAGCATTGACGACATCCCGATAGACTGCGTTTAACGTCTGTGCGTCAAACACGTCTATGGAGACATTATCCATCCCTTTGAAATACTTATCTAAAATAAACGCTACGTCCATGACGACTTGTTTTGTTTGCAAAGGTAGATATTTTTATACTTACCTCCAAATCTTTCGGCAATTATTTCAAAATCAGCCCATCGAAAGCCCTTGCTGCTAAAGAAAATGATGCCGCAAACATCGAAATATAACACAGAGGGCCCCTGTGTTGCAGGAATGTTGTGCTCTTCTGCCATCCTCTATCTTTTTTTGCTTTCTTTTTTCATTTGTAAAGATTATATGCCTGAAAAAGCATCTCTCCGTTTGCTCGAAATAGAGCGGCAGAGAGATCTTTTTTTCGGGGTTTTGATGATAAAGAGGCTTACGATTTGTAGAGGCGGTACTTTACAGTCGTTCCAATGGCACTTTACGATTGTTCCAAAGGCACTTTACAGTCGTCCGAATATCACTTTTCCCCTGTAAGATGACGTTCTAATGACTCGAAAGTGCCTTTTCAATGGTTGAAAGAGACTATCTGAACGACCCAAAGATGACCCCTCATTCAAGCGAATGCGTAACTGCCGATTAATCAGCCTTTTACAAAAACGTCCATAACTCGCGTATTTGCGGCCTTCTGATCGTTTGCTGATAAAATCGCAAATGTCAGCAGTCGCTTTGTCAATATATTTGGAACAAGCATTAATGGCACAATAATACTATAATGTGCAACTTTTTAGATGTTTTTCCTTCCTTTGCCTGAAAACTACATTATCAAGAATGCGGATGTGAATGGTGATGGTATCATCAACATTGCGGACATCATTCAGATTACTAATCAGATTCTAAGCAAAGAATAGGTATTTCACAAATAGTAAAACAATTCTACAAGATGTGGGAGCGTGGTGGCTTCCACATCCTGTAGAAAACGTCGCTTTTTTTTAGGTTTTATTTGGTTTTTCGCTTATTAATTTGTACTTTTGTCCCCAAATATAAATAGGTACGCAAAGATATGATACAATCAATGACAGGCTACGGCAACGCCGTGGTGGCTTACAAGGACAAAAAGATCCATGTGGAGATCAAGTCGCTGAACTCCAAGCAACTCGACTTGCAGACCCGTATTGCTCCCCTCTACCGTGAGAAGGAAATGGAGTGCAGGGCGATGGTGGCAGAGGCTCTTATCCGGGGCAAGGTGGACATGAGTGTGTGGATAGAAAAAGAGACGGCTGTGGATGCCACCCCCGTGAATGCAGCCCTCGTGGAGAATTACTATCACCAGTTGAAGGACGTGGCCCAGAAGGTGGGCATTCCTGAGCCCCAGGACTGGTTGTACACGCTGACCCGTATGCCTGACGTGCTGACGAAGACGGATGTGGAGACACTCGAAGATGAGGAGTGGACCATCGTGAAAGGGGCTGTAGCCGATGCATTGAAGAGTCTGGTGGACTTCCGCAAACAGGAGGGTGCTGCCCTTCAGAAGAAGTTTACGGAGAAGATTGACAATATCGCTAATTTGCTGGCAGCCATCGAACCCTACGAGAAGGGACGTGTGGAAAAGATCAGGGCTCGTATCGAGGGAGGTCTGCAGCAGATTCCTGGGGTGGAGTACGACAAGAACCGTCTGGAACAGGAACTGATCTATTATATCGAGAAACTCGACATCAGTGAGGAGAAGCAGCGTCTGGCCAACCACTTGAAATATTTCCGTGAGACGATGGAGGAGGCTGCCGGACAAGGCAAGAAACTCGGCTTCATCGCCCAGGAGATGGGACGTGAGATTAATACGACGGGTTCGAAGAGTAATCAGGCCGAGATGCAGAACATCGTGGTGAAGATGAAGGACGAACTCGAACAAATCAAGGAGCAAGTGCTGAATGCGCTTTAGAGAAAGGAGTCAGGAGTAAAGGAGAGAAGGAGATGAGTAGAGGAAAGTTGATTATCATAAGTGCTCCATCGGGGACAGGAAAGTCGACGATTATCGGATGGCTGATGCGAGAGCATCCAGAATTGAACCTGGCATTCTCGATATCCTGTACCTCAAGGCCGCCAAGAGGAATGGAACAGAACGGTGTGGAGTATTTCTTCCTGACACCAGAAGAGTTTCGCCAGCGGATTGACAACGACGAGTTCTTAGAGTATGAAGAGGTTTATGCAGGCCGCTTCTATGGCACGTTGAAAGCGCAGGTAGAACGTCAGTTGGAGGCAGGACAGAACGTAGTGTTCGACGTCGATGTGAAGGGTGGCGTGAATATCAAGAAATATTATGGCGATGAGGCTTTGAGCGTGTTTATCAAGCCACCCTCGATAGCAGAACTGCGCCGTCGTCTGGAGGGTCGTGGTACGGATACCCCAGAGGTCATTGACCAACGTATTGCCCGTGCTGAGTTTGAACTGACCTTTGTTGATAAGTTCGATACCATTGTGGTGAACGACGATCTCACCCAGGCAGAGGAAGATGCCCTGTCTATCATTGAGGAATTCCTCTCAGAAGGGTAATCATCATTTCTCATTACTCTTTTCTCATTATGATCAGGACAGGGATCTTCGGAGGCTCATTCAACCCCATCCACAACGGACACATCTCGTTGGCACAACAACTTCGTAAGAAGGCTGGGCTCGACGAGGTGTGGTTGATGGTGTCGCCCCAGAATCCCCTGAAGCAGGCAGCAGACCTGCTTGACGACAACCTCCGTATGGAGATGGCTCGTCTGGCTCTCGAAGGGGTAGAGGGTATCGTCGCCTGCGACTATGAGATGCATCTGCCAAAACCTTCCTATACCTGGAACACTTTACAGGCTCTCTCGAAGGATTATCCAGACAGAGAATTCGTGCTCCTGATGGGTGGCGACAACTGGGAACACTTTGACAGATGGTATCACTATGAAGACATCAAGCGTTGCTATGAGGTCGCTGTCTATACCAGAACCCCTGGAGAACCTGGCTTTATCGATATCAGCAGTACGGAGGTCCGTGAGCGTATCAAGGCTGGTAAGGGCATCCGTAGGTTGGTGCCAAAAGCCGTAGCAGACTATATCAAGGAGAAAGGACTCTATAAAGGCACAAAGTGAAAGGGAGGTTCAAGATAGATCCGCTGAAATGGATAGGTTATCTTTTCAGTCCTATCCAACAGAACGGTGCATTCTTCGTCTTTATGTTTGCGCTGGGATGGATCTGCACCCAACTTGAAATCATGCCTTATTATCTCAGGAACAAGGGTGCCGAGCCTTACGAACTGTCTGTCCCAGAGTTGTTTCTTGATATCTACTTCCTCTGTGTCATCCTAACAATCATCCCCAAGAAGGTTCGTATCTGGGTGAAAGCGCTGCTATACCTTATTCTTTATAGTGTGGCCCTGGTGGATATGTTCTGCTACGAACGCTTCGAGTCGACCCTCACGCCAACGATGCTGATGCTGGCGATGGAGACGACGGGACAGGAGGCAAGAGAATTCCTCTCGGGCTATCTCAGTTGGGAGACGGTGAAGTCGGGTGTGGGCTGGATATTTTTGCTGATAGGAGTGCATATCCTCTGGTCCTTTCTTCGCATCTTCTTCTCTCGGACACGTCAACGACTCATCCTGCCGAAGATAAATCCGTTATTTTTTTCAGGTCTCAAGGCTGTGTTGGGCTGTGTGGTGGCTTGGCTGTTGTATAGCAGCATCAGTCAGACGTGGGACAATAAGGTGGCAATCCACAAACTTTTCTCTTGCGAGACCATCGGGGAGGTGGAGCACGAACTGACCAAGAAAGATCAGGCCAAACTCTATGTCCCCGTCTATCGCCTTGCCTTCGGTATCTATGCCAATAGTCTTGCAGACACGCAGATAGAGCAGTTGAAGGCTGCGAGTGACAAGATTCAGGTGGACAGTTGTAGTTACCGTGTGCCGAATATCGTGCTGGTGATAGGGGAGAGTTATAACAAGCACCACTCGCAACTCTATGGTTACGACAAACCCACTACGCCACGACAGATGGCGTTGCAGGAGGAAGGCGGTCTGGTGGCATTCACGGATGTCGTCTCGACGTGGAACCTCACAAGTTTTGTCTTTAAACACATGATGTCGTTATACGCAGTCGGTGATGATGGCGAGTGGTGCGACAAGCCGCTTTTCCCAGAGGTGTTCCGCAAAGCAGGCTATCACGTGACATTCGTCACCAACCAATTTGAGCCAAAGGCTAAGGAGGCTGTCTATGATTTCAGTGGTGGCTTCTTCCTCAATGACCCAGAACTGAGCCAGCGGCAGTTTGATAGTCGAAACTCTCGTACGCATCGTTTTGACGATGGGGTGCTGAAAGAATACGATGCCTTGAAAGACTCTACCATCGCGCACAATCTGATCATCCTGCATCTGATGGGTTCGCATGTAGATTATCGTGCCCGTTATCCGCAGAAGAGACAGACAGTCTTTACCCCACAGATGTATGACCGTCCAGAACTGAACGACAAACAGAAACAAATCCTGGCGCATTATGACAACTCACTGCGCTATAATGACTCCATCGTGGCCTGTATCACCCAGCGGTTTGTAGATAAGGACGCTGTCGTCATCTATGTGCCGGATCACGGCGAGGAGATTTTCGACGGTTCTCCGTATATGTATGGCAGGATGCATGGGGCGAATATCGACTACCGTCTGGCTCGCAACGAGATGGAGATACCTTTCTGGATTTGGGGTTCGCCACAATATCGGGAGAATCATCCCTATGGTTGGCAGGCGATACAGAATGTTAAGGATCGTCCGCTGATGATAGATGTGCTGCCTCATCTGCTGCTCTATCTCGGAGGCATCTCCACACCGCTCTATCGTGAGGAACTGAATGTCATCAGTCCGAAGTATGATATGAAGCGTCCCAGAATATTGAAGGGCATTACGGACTATAACCAACTGAAGCGCCCATGAAAGAACTGCTGACACGGAAAGAATGTACGGCGATGCGAGGGATTGCCATCCTGGCTATCGTCCTTCACAACTACTGCCATTTTATCGGCAAGATTGTGCAGGAGAACGAGTACCAGTATTTTACCTCCAACAACGATCGATTGTGGCAGGTTATCAGCAACCCTGATTCACTGTTGCCAGTTCATCTGCTGTCGTACTTCGGACATTATGGTGTGTCTGTATTCCTATTCCTCAGCGGCTTCGGACTGGTGAAAAAATATGAGTCTGACGCTTCCCAACCGATGGGAAGCATTCCATTCCTGCGATATAGTTACCTGAAACTGCTCAGGCTGTTGATTGTGGGTTTCTCGATATTTATCTGTGTCGATATGGTGACCCCAGGACGCTTTCCTTTCCATTGGGATAATGTACTGGCGCAACTGCTGATGTATATTAACGTGCTGCCTGAACCAGATAAGATCATCTGGCCTGGTATCTATTGGTTCTTCGGACTGATGATGGAACTCTACATCGTCTATCGGCTCTTGCTCTATCGTCGCAGTTCATGGTGGGTAGTGGCACTCATTGCCGTCTGTTGGCTGCTGCAAGTTGCCTGCGAACCAGATGGCGAGACACTCAATCGCCTACGCTATAATTTCATCGGGGGTATGTTGCCCTTCGGATTAGGATTAATAGTAGCAAGAATTCCCATACTGGGAAAAAATAATTCCCAGCCTGGGAATGTAACAGGGGGACGGTTCTTTTGTTACATCGAGTGTCACCGATGTAACAAAAGAACCGTCCCCCTGTTATGGCTTTTGCTCGCCATCCTCTCCTGCGTTTTGGTCTTCGCGATGTGCTTCAACTTCCAGACGTGGTTCTGGATACCCGTCTTTATCATCATCGGTTGTGTGGCGATGGTGAAGGTGATGCCGGAATGGCTGATGAAGGTCTTTATTTGGTTCGGAGGTCTCTCGGCAGCGATGTTCGTGGCCCATCCGATAGCCCGAAAACTCTTCATCACCGTTGCCTGGAAACAGGATATCTACGACGGACTGATGCTTTACATCATTGCTACGATTGCACTCTCGTGGGCTGTGAAACAGATCATTGAACGTATCCCCAAACCGACATTATGAAGCAGATTGTAGCATTTGATTTCGACGGAACGCTCACCACGAAGGATACACTCATTGAGTTTATCCGATATGCCTGTGGTACAGGAGCCTTTGTAAAGGGCTTTCTGCGCTATGCTCATCTGTTGGTGCTGATGAAACTCGGGCTTTATCCGAATTGGAAAGCCAAACAAAAAGTGTTTGCGCATTTCTTCGAGGGGATGAAGATAGAGGAGTTCGATGGATTATGTCAGCGCTTTGCCAAAGACAATCAACATCTGCTTCGTCCCAAAGGAATCGAGGCCATTCAGCAGGCTTTGGACAAGGGAGCGGAAGTGCTTATCGTCAGTGCCTCCATCGACAACTGGGTATATGCCTTCTTCAACACAGAGGGACGGTTCTTTTGTGACATCGCAGATATCACAAAAGAACCGTCCCTCTGTGTTGTGGGCACCCAGATCGAAATAAAGGACGGACTTCTGACGGGCCGTTTCCTGACGAAGAATTGCTATGGCCAGGAGAAAGTCAATCGTATCTTGGCACTCTACCCCAATCGCAGCGAGTATCATCTCACTGCCTATGGCGACAGTCGAGGCGACAAGGAACTGCTTGCCTTTGCTGATGAATCACGCTACAAACCCTTCCGATAGTCATGACCCCATTCAAACTCTTCAAAGTCAAACCTGAGGAACGCATCCAGGCTGTGGTGGTGCTGATGGTGATAATCGCCCTCAATGCGCTGTTTATCTATCGGATGCACGACCTGTTTATGCAACCAGGTTTTGGTCCCTACTGGAAAGCCTTTGAAAGGGAACTCCACCTCTCTGGCTATGACCCGCTGACCTACTTAGCAGTCACTGATTGGGATATCGTCTATCAGGTCTATCGCCATCCGCTGCTGTCATTTCTCATCTGGCCCTTCTGGTTGCTGAACCAAGGACTGACTGCCCTCTTTGGCGTCAACTGCGTACAGTATATCGTGACTTTGCCGCTGATGGCGTGTTCGTTTTATTCCTATATCTTCCTCTATCGCATCCATCGCGAGGTAATCGAGTTGCAACGCTGGGACGCCACCCTATTGACAGCCTTCTATTTCTCCTTCGCCTATATCCTCCTCTCCATTATAGTGCCAGATCACTTTACCATCTCTATGTTCCTCCTGCTCATCACCCTCTATATCTCTGGGGTTTGCATCAAGAAGGGTAGGGAGTTCAAGTGGTGGCAGTCGGCAATTCTTTTTTATATCACCGCTGGTGTCACTTTGAGTAATGGCATCAAGGTCTTTTTATCTGGTTTCTTTGTCAATCTGCGTGATTTCTTCCGTCCCAAGTATCTGCTGTTGGCTGTTGTTCTGCCTGCGGCTTTGTTGTGGGCCACAGCCACCTGGGAGTATCAGCAGTATGTGGTACCCAAAGAAAAGACCAAGGCAGAACTGAAAGTGAGGAAGGCTGAGGAACTGAAGGCTCGTGTGGCGCAGATGACACCCAAGGAGAGAGAACTATTCGAGAAGCGCAAGGCGAGGCGTCAGGAATTGCTGCGTCGTCAGGCTGAGAAGACGGGAAAGCCGATGGAGGATCACGGTTTCCTGAAATGGACGGATATCTCCACTTCCCGTTGGCAGTCTGCGTATGAAAATCTCTTTGGCGAGTCCGTGCAGTTTCATCAGAAACATTTCTTGGAGGATACGTTAGTGCATCGCCCTGTGTTTGTGGTGTACGACTGGCTATGGAGTTATGTGGTGGAAGCCTTGGTGGTACTGCTTTTCATCGTTGGCATCTGGTGCGGACGCAGAAGCCGTTTCCTCTGGCTCTGTCTCTCCTGCTTTGGTTTCGATATGTTCATCCACTTGGTTTTGGGCTTTGGCATCAACGAGGTATTTATCATGGCGCCACACTTTATGTTCGTGCTTCCCATCGCCACAGCATTTTTGTTCCGAAGCGTCCATACCCGTTGGCTCCGCATTCCTGTTTGGCTGTTGACCTTATACCTATTTATATATAATGGCTATCTCCTGACGAGTTTCCTCCTCACTCCCATCAAGGCCATTATCTAAACGTGCTTATCTGTACCAAGCCACTTCCTGATTCTCCGTGAGAGCGATTTCCCGATGTGCGAGAAGTTGCCGTAGCGCAGATTTAGGAAGAGTTCTTCGAGGGAATTCTGCACTTTAATCCAAGGGTGGTTCCAGGCATTGGCCTTATAAAGCCGTTCCAGATAACCCTTGTTTTCCATAATCTCCTTCGGATGCTGCAAAGGGAAGGTCAGTTCGTGGCGTTGCATCGTGAACATCCTGCGGATACGATGAGGTGTCGTCTTCAATTCAGCGGAGAAATGAGTGGAGTCTGCCAGCAGTCCAATGTTGCTCACTTGATTCTTGGCAGGCATGATGGCGAGACAGTCGTGGAGCAGCATATCAGCCCAGTAGATCGTTTCAAAGTATTCCTTCCCACTCTGACTGTGGTCACGGAACATCTGCATCATATCACTGCGCAGGTGCCGTTCTTTGGCAATAGTTTCCAAGCGTTGTAGTGTTTCGGGATCCTTCATAAATCCGTAGGTGGGATCCCAGCGTTGGGCTACCCTCCGCCATGAGGCCCAGCCCCAGATGCTGAAAGCAGAGGTGAAGAAATAACTGTCGTTGCAGTCTGGCGAGACCTCGTCGATATTGAAACCTGCAATCATATTGATCCTCTCGTCATCCTCGTATCTGTCGAGCATCTCCTTACAAAAAGGGAAGAACGACTGGGCTGGTACCACATCATCCTCTAATACCATCACTTTGTCAGCAATCGAAAAAGCCCACTGATGGGAGAGGAACCCCGATGGGTCGCAGCCCTGATTCATTTCCAGATAGTTACGATGCACCTCGCACTCCCAGTCGATATGCTCATCGCTGACAATCTCGCGACAAGCCTCAATCCCTGCCATATCCTGTGGCCCTCGTGGACCATCCTGATACAACAATAATTTCGAGGGTCGTGCCTGGCGCACAGCCTCAAACACTTTTGCAAACGTGTCGCTGCGTGTAAAGAACAGCAGCAGCACGGCTATATCAGTCTTTGCAGGATACTTCATGCCACAAAGGTACGAACTTTTCCCGATACCACCAAATATATTTGGTTCTTCCTTCTTTTTTTCGTACCTTTGCACACCGTATGGACGATAAGCGCTATCTTCTCAGTCTGATTCGCGAGGGCGAGCACCAGCAACAGGACTTCAAATATCGTGTGGCTGATGCTTGTAAACTGGCGAAGTCGGTATCGGCATTTGCCAATACCGATGGCGGCAGACTGTTGATAGGCGTTCGCGACGATGGTCATCTCTCCGGTGTGCGCAGCGAGGAGGAGATATACATGATGCACCAGGCTGCCTACAAATACTGCAAGCCTGAGGCCAGCATCAAGTTCGATACGTATCACGCTGAGGGTCGGACCATCGTCATTGCCACCGTTCCACCTTCAAGCAAACGTCCCGTCTGTGCACAGGACGAAGAGGGTCGTATGCGAGCCTATATCCGCATCAACGACGAGAACATCGTGGCCTCACCCGTCCATCTTGCTCTCTGGCGTGAGTCGCAGAAGCCCCAAGGTGCGATGATCACCTACAACGACGATATCCGCAAACTGCTTGATGTGATGCATGGTCAGCAGACGCTGAATCAGATTGTCCGCCTGTCACGACTCCCTCGCCACAAGGTCATCACCCTCATGGCCCGCCTCATCCGCTTCGGCACCCTCCGATGGGAATACGCTGACCAGCAGTTCCTATTCAGTCAGCAGTGATAGAGCATGTATGAAAGTGTGAATACATCACTCCGAGCGGAGGATTGTGATGTTGATTTTCTTGTTGAGGCGGCTTTTGGTGCTGCGGATGGCTTGCTCTGAACAGCAGAAAGAGTGGGCTTTCTGGCGGTCTGTCTTGCCGAAGTACTCCATAATACAAAAGAAGGTTTCCTTAGGTGTGAGAGGTGAGGATGCCTTGTTGAGGGCATTGGCAAGAGAGGCATCAATTATCGGGAGGGTTTTCAGAACAGCCTGTTCTTCATGCTTGCCCATCTGACTGATATTCTGGTTGTTGATGATGGCAAAGAGTACATCAATGCCTGTCTTGGTTTCACCTATCTGGAACTGTGGACGATTTTCATCTTCTTTTTCCACAGATGAGGCCGTTTCTGATAACCGAAGCAACTCGTTCTTCAACTCCTGTCTGACTATGCTGATACGCTGTCGATAGAGACGACTGATTGACCTCATCCGATGGAAGTACCAGAAGCCGAGACCACAGAGCAGCAATAGCAGCAGAATGATGGTAAGGGTATATATGTGTTGCTGGCGGCTCGCCTTCACTTGTTCCACCTGCAACTGCATATCCATCACATTCACATACATATCAGGGGAAATACTTTGCATCAGCAGTTGCAGTTCTTTCTGCTTGCCTTCCCGATAATAGATGTAACAGAGTAAGGAGAGAGCACCACACTCCAACGTGGAATCCTGACTCAGCATAAAGGAACGATAGGCATGGGTCTCTGCTTGAACCAGCGAGTCGGCAAACAATTCCTGATAAGCCCACTCCTGATAGACAGTTGCAGAGTCGTTACCCGTCTCAGGTACGTGACGGGAAGGAACTGTTTCTGGCATTTGACAGGCTGTCAACAAGCAGAGCACAGTGATGAGGAATGCTAATTTCGCCTTCATTTGGCTGCAAAGATACAGAGTTTTTCTGAAACCACCAAATCTATCTTGTGTCAAAAGTGATTGGGGATGGATAATAATACATTGACAGTCAGTTGCTTGTGCTTCCAAGATGTGTCAATCTCCTGACCCCTATTGCAAGATGCAGAAATAGATTGTATCTTTGCAGTGACGTACTTATCAATGAGTAGTGTCAATCCAACGAGTTTGAACCTAACAAACGGAGCCGCCAAGTGGTGCAAGGGGAGTTGCAGGCACTTGACGGTTTTGTTCTTTTCCAGGACAAAACTTTCACAATTCTTCGCGCGTGCGTAGTATTAAGGAAACAGAAAAACAACCCGCTCATCCCGCCTATCCCACACCTAATAAAATATTTTACGTGTGGGATGAGCGGGATAGGCGGGATAAAAAGTGGATATGACAAGTATACACGCGTATGCGTGAAAGTATTGCAGATTTTTGTCCCAGCACTCGGAATTTTCGCTACGACAGTACTAACGAAAATTACGACGGTACTAATTTTTGCTATGACGATACTATTTTTTGTTACGACAGTACTATCCACAAAGGCATATTTTTTCTTTCATTTTTTTGGGGGTCTCGAAAAAAAAACATATTTTTGCAAACACAATCCGAATAGTATGGCACATAATTACATTTTATGCAGATTATGAAACAGATTATCTATGTTGTTTTTGCTTTTGGAGTGCTCATGAGTTGCACGGAGCGACGGGAATACAGAGAGGCTTTGTCGCGGGCAGAGGAAAAGATGAACAATCATCCTGACTCGGCTCTGATGATTCTTGATAGCCTCGGACGGCACGAGCAAAAATTCGGTCGTCACTTCCGTATGCAATATCTGTTGCATCGTATGAATGCAGAGAATAAAGCCTCTAAAAAATTCATATCAGACTCTTTGGCCAAAGAGTTGGTAGAACATTTCGAAAGTCATGGTACTTCTAACGAGCGGATGCTGGCTCATTATCTTCTCGGTCGAGCACTCTATGATATGAATGAGGCTCCAGCAGCCTTGCAGGCATATTACAATGCTATTACTGTTGCAGACACACTCAATGGGGATTGTAACTTTATTACATTGAAAGGTATTTATGGCCAAATGGCATATATCTTTCACCAGCAAAATTTGCCGCATGATGAAATTTGGGCGGTTCTGCATTATATAGATTGCATACGACGTACTGCCAACATTGAAGAATTTATCGTTGCCAGAGGTCAATTAATCAAACCATATTATCTTCTTGGAGAGAAGGATACCGTCCTGCAAATTATCAATGACACCTACAACTCTCTTAAACGTTTGGGTAAAGAACAGAGAGCTGCCTCGATTTTGCCAACGGCAATCTATATTTATGTTGAGCGCTATGAATTGTCAAAGGCCAAACAAATTATGGACATCTTTGAGCATGAGTCTGGCCTATTTGATGAAAATGGTAATATTGCCAAAGGTCGTGAACACTATTATATCACAAAAGGCTTTTATGAGTTGGCAACAAATAAGATTGATTCTGCAGAACTATATTTTAGAAAAGCCATCCAAAACGGAAAGAAGGAGGATGCTTATAAGGGGCTTCTTGAGGTATATCGGCATAAAGGTGATTTGGATTCTATCGTATTCTTCTCAAAACTGAATGAAAATGCTCTTGATACCTTACATAAAGAGATGCAGATAGATGCCATCCATCAGATGTCTATGCTCTACAACTATAACCGAAGCCAGAAAGAGGCCGAACAGGAAAGGGAAAAGGCACGGGAAGCAAGAGCAATGAATTGGATGATTGCTGCAATTGCCTTTTTGCTGATGGGCGGTATTGCGTTTTTCTTCTGGATTAAACAAAAAAAGAAGAAAGAAAAGATTAGAAATTTGGAAAAAAATTTAGAAAAGGCAAAGTCTGATCGCAAAGAGGTTCAGGAAGAATTAGAGAAACTCAAGTCCAATGATTATGAGAGCGTAATTGCTGCAAAAGAAAAGAAAGAGGCAGAATTGACTTTGACCATAGAACGGCTGGAGGCTGAACACAATAAAGAGAACATGAATGATACTGATAACCTTGATGCTTTTTTGGAGAGTAAAATAGCCCAACTATTCATAAAGAAAGCTAATGGCAAGGCTGAAAGACCTGTTCCATCAGATGCAGAATGGAAACTGTTAGAATCCCAGTTCCGTAAAGATATGCCTGCAATTTTCAAATCCTTTGGCCGAACTGACGCACTTTCTCCCATGGAGCAAAATGTATGTATACTGCTTCTCCTTAAGATCCCTACCAATGCAATGATTATAATGTTGAATTCTTCTGCTCAATCAGTATCAAGAGCTAAGTCTCGGGCCAACTTAAAACTATTCAATAAAGAAGGTTCTAAATCACTTGAAAATAATCTTTTTAGTGTTCTAAGGAGACCTTGATTAAATTTGGTTAACTATTTTTTCAACCACCTAATAATCAGTACGTTTTGCGAAAGGGACAAAACGCAATGGTTAATTTGGGATAACAAATAGTTATTTTTCTCTGTATTATCTTTGAACTTTTCGACATATCTTTGCACTGAAGTTTTTATAAAAGTAAGAAAAGATATGAAAAGTTTAATTAGCATGGTGTTACTGGTTTCCTCCGTTACCATGAATGCGCAAGAGAACGAAGTGAAGAGAACTGTTTTCAGTAACTTTCATTTTGAGTTGAAAGCACTCTACGGAACGAAGCAGCATGGTATGTCTCCACTGAGCGCAAACATGCAGTTGAGTTATGAGTTTGCCAACCGTTGGTCACTGCAGGCAACAGCAGAAGCCTGTCATACACTTTTCAAGGCGGATGAAAAAAAAGGTGGACAAAAGACATCTCGTTAGGTGGTGGACTGGCATACGCATGGTATGAGGGAAAGGGGGAGCGTTTCGATGTGCGGCTACAGGTGTTGAACACTGTGGGTAGTCCTGACAAAAAGTACACCACCTTCGACATTGGTACGACATGGTACGGCCATTCGTCAAAACATGCACTGGCACCAGTCCTTGGCATCGGCTTCCGTCACCAAAAGTCACATACAGATGGCGTTTCCAATTGGTCTGGCATCTATGGCACCATTGGTGTCCGATTTTAATTAGAGAACATGATGGTGTAGAAATAGGCAAAAAATCTTTGTTTTTTTGCCTATTTTTTGTACCTTTGCAGGCGATGACTCACGAAGAATTGCGAGAGAGGTATAATCCTGAAGGCTCGATGCTGCGCAGGCAGCAGATGAGGATGTTGGAGATCTTGTTGGAGGTGGATAAGATCTGCCGGAAGCATGATATCCGCTACTGGCTCAGTAGTGGTACGCTGATTGGGGCCTTGCGGCATAACGGTTTTATTCCCTGGGACGACGATCTCGACATCGAGATGATGCGTAGCGACTATCTGCGGCTGATGCCAATATTAACGGAGGAACTCCCCAATTGGTTGGCGTTGCAGAACGACGAGACAGACCCCAACTACTTCTATTTCTATGCGAAGGTACGTGACAGGCGTTCGAGGATGCTGGAACAGAACGGCTACGACCGGCTTTGGAAGGAGCAGGGCATCTATATCGACATCTTCCCGATGGAGCAGCATCCGATCTGGCTCCACAAACTGACGGAAAAAACCGTAGGTCACATGTATAAGATCTGGCGCACCAGCACCAACGATGCCAAAGCCATCAAACAAGTACGCCGCATCTTCAATCTCAACAATCGCATCCTCTTCCCCTGCCTCCGAACTATTCTCTCACCTCTCACCTCTCACCTCTCACCTCTACAAACAATCACCAGCGGCATGGGCATCCCCTTCCATAATCCCCGTTATGCCGAAGAGATTTTCCCCTTGACGACGCACCCTTTCGAAGGGTACGACTTACCAGTCCCGAAGGATGCCGACACCCATCTGCGCCATATCTTCGGCGACTATATGCAATTGCCTGATCTGGAAAAGTTGGCTCCGCACGTGGGAGCGTTAGAGTTTTTTGAGGAAGGTGAGGCACTCTTGTAGGATGACGGTGCCCGCTAACCGCATCACGGCATAATAAAGGATGGCGGCAATTACCACCCGACAGATCAACAACAGCCACAGATTGGAAATACCTTGGGTCACGAACCCCGTCACTACCATCACCCCTGCTGCGGCAAGGGCAAAGGGAACGATATCCTTCAGGAAATCCAACAGCCGGTAAGCCATTAGTCGCTTCACGAAGAACTGCCACACAAACACCCATCCTATATTCAATAAGGTATAGGCCATCACCATCGCATAAATGCCTTGTCGCCAGAGACCCACCAACAGTCCTATTTGAAGGATGCCCAGGACGATTGTCGCCCACAGATAGATATCGCTCCGTTTATGGCTGATAATAGCATCTGTGAGCAGCGCCGCCAGTGGCATAAAGGCTCCAGAGAAGCAGAGATACGGCAAGAGGGATGCCGAGAAGGCCCACTTCTCACCGATTGCCAGTACGATAAACTCATGCGATACCAGTCCCAGTCCGAAAAGCAACGGGAAGGCGATGAATGCCGTAAATCGCACCATCTTTCGGAGCACTGCCAGTTGTCGTTCCTGTTCGTCGTGCAATCCCACCAGCACCGTCTGATCCACCTGCTTCAACATATTCTGTACCAGCAGGAATCCTTTCGAACTCCACTGATAGGCCTGATTGTAATGGCCTGTGTTCCTCTCGCCGTAGTAGCGCCCCAACAGCAGGTTCATGATGTTACTGTTCAACTGCGTAAAGATCGCCGACAGCATAATCCTGAAACTGAATGGAAAGAGACGGCGGATGGGTTCGAAGTGAAAGGTGAAGGTGGGGCGCCAGGGACTGTAATACCAAAGCAGCAATGTGTTTACGGCGATATAGAGCAGATACTGCGTGGCGAGTGCCCAGTAGCCGAATTTCAGTGCCGCCAGTATCACGCTGACGATGCTCGATGTGAGTGTTGCCGTCATCCCACATTTCGCAATCTGTTTGATCTGCATCTGTTTGGTGAGATAAGCCGTTTGCGCCATCCCGAAACTGGAAAACACGAACCCCAGGAACACATACCGGCTCAGGGGAATCAGTTTGGGAGTCAATTCGGGCTTGTCGTAATAGTCGGCTATCAGCGGCGCAGCGAACCACAGCACCACATAGATAAAAGCCCCCGCGAGGATATTAAACCAGAACACGGCATTATAGTCCTCGTGCTTGGGCTCTTTCAGATTAATCAGTCCAGTCTTGAAACCACTCGATTGCAATTCGTTGGCAATCACGGAGAAGACAGCCAGCATCGCCGTCATACCGTAGTCTGAGGGGTCGAGCAACCGTCCGAGGATGATGCCAAAGGCCAGTCCGAGCAACTGCTGTACGCCATTGTTCATCCCGCCCCAGAAAAGGCCCTTAGCCGTCTTCTCTTTCAGTGTCTCACCCAACTTGGCTTCCTGGTTTTACGTCTTTCGTTGTCGTCACCACGCTGAGGCTCTCGTCGGCATCGACGGCAGAAAGGATCATGCCCTGACTCTCGATACCCATCATCTGTCGGGGAGCGAAATTCGCCACGAAGAGGATGCGTTTGCCGATGAGTTCCTCGGGATTTTCGTAGAAGGCAGCGATACCGGAGCAGATGGTACGATCTGTACCCGAGCCGTCGTCGATGGTGAATTGCAGGAGTTTCTTCGACTTCTTCACCTTCTGACAGTCCTTCACCAGACCCACGCGGATGTCGAGTTTCTCAAAGTCCTCAAACGATACGGTATCCTTAATCGGGGCTGCCTTGTAGGCTGCTGCCTCGTTGGCTTTTTTGGTGGCTTCCAGTTTGTCGAGTTGCTTTTGGATCACCTCGTCCTCGATCTTCTCGAACAGCAGGGCGGGTTCACCCAACTGATGTCCTGCCTTCAACAGATCGGAACTGCCAAGTTGCTCCCACTCGAAACTCTCGATATTGAGCATCTCACGGAGTCGCTTCGAAGAGAACGGCAGGAACGGCTCGAAGGCGATGGCGAGGTTGGCTGTCAACTGCAAGCAGATGTTCAGGATGGTCTCGCAACGCTTAGGATCAGTCTTCCAGACTTTCCAGGGCTCGCAGTCGGTGATATACTTATTGCCGATACGGGCGAGGTTCATTGCCTCGAACTGGGCATCGCGGAACTTGAATTTCTCCAGAAGTTCCTCCACCTTCTCCTTCACATCCTTGAACTCAGCCAGGGCAGCCTTGTCGGTATCCGTCAATTCACCGCACTCTGGCACCACACCATTCCAGTACTTCTTGGTCAGTTGCAGGGCACGGTTCACGAAGTTGCCATAGACTGCCACCAGTTCGTTGTTATTACGATCCTGGAAGTCCTTCCAGGTGAAGTTGTTGTCCTTTGTCTCGGGGGCATTGGCGGTGAGCACATAGCGCAGCACATCCTGTTTGCCCGGCATATCCACCAGATACTCATGCAGCCACACCGCCCAGTTGCGGGAGGTCGAGATCTTGTCGTTCTCCAAGTTCAGGAACTCATTCGCAGGCACATTGTCCGGCATGATAAATTTGCCGTGGGCCTTCATCATCACAGGGAAGATGATGCAGTGGAACACGATGTTGTCCTTGCCGATGAAGTGCACCAGCCGGGTGTCCTCATCCTGCCACCATTTCTCCCAGTTGCCCCATTTCTCAGGCTCCTTGGCGCACAACTCGACGGTGTTCGACACATAGCCGATGGGTGCATCAAACCACACATACAGCACCTTGCCGTCGGCACCCTCAATGGGTACGGGGATACCCCAGTCGAGGTCACGGGTCATCGCACGGGGCTGCAGATCCATATCGAGCCACGACTTACACTGTCCATAAACATTCGGGCGCCACTCCTTGTGCTCCTCGAGGATCCACTTCTTCAACCACTCCTGATACTCATTCAGGGGCAGATACCAGTTCTTGGTCTCCTTCAGCACGGGGGTAGAGCCAGAGATCGTCGATTTCGGATTGATCAACTCTGTCGGTGAGAGGTCACGTCCGCACTTCTCGCACTGGTCACCATAGGCTCCCTCGTTGTGGCAGTGAGGACACTCACCCGTCACGTAGCGGTCTGCCAGGAACTGCTTCGCCTCCTCATCGTAGAGTTGGGCGGTGGTCTCCTCCGTCAGTTTGCCTTCGTCGTAGAGTTTGCGGAACCAGTCGGCAGCAAACTTATGGTGCGTCTTGCTGGTGGTACGGCTGTATATATCGAATGAGATACCGAACTCCTCAAACGAGTCCTTGATCATCTTGTGGTAGCGGTCCACCACATCCTGTGGGGTGATGCCCTCCTTGCGGGCCCGTACCGTGATAGGCACACCATGTTCGTCCGAACCTCCGATAAACAGCACCTCGCGCTTCTTCAGTCTGAGATAGCGCACATAGATATCAGCAGGCACATACACACCGGCCAGATGCCCGATATGTACCCCACCATTGGCATAGGGCAGCGCCGACGTCACCGTCGTACGCTTAAAAGTCTTGTTTTCCATTCTTTAAATACGTATTTAATAATTTTGGGTGCAAAGGTAGTGCAAATCGAGCGAAATACCAAATTTATTTGGATATTTCCGAGATGCAGCCTACTTTCGGCGAAGCCAGAGTTACTAAATATATTTGAGAATCTCACTGAAATGCTCAATTTTTATCAGTCGCTCGTGGTCGATGTCCTCAAAGTGCTCCAGTTGCCAGGTGACGTGGAAGGGGATATGGATGGCCCAGGCGCCGATGGCGAGTGCGGGGGCGATGTCGCTCTTCAGGGAGTTGCCGATCATCAGGAGTTCCGAGGGATGGATCTGCTGATGTTCGCAGAGGTCGAGGAACTCACGCTGAGACTTGTCGGAGGTGATCTCCACGTCGTCGAAGTATTTCAGCAGACCAGACCGTTTCAACTTATTCTCCTGATCCTGCAACTCGCCTTTGGTGAAGACCACCATTTTGCTACTACCTTCAAGACGACTGCGAAGGGTTTCTAATGTACTGACGACTCCAGGCAGTGGGGTGGCGGGGAGGTGCAGCAGTTGCTTGCTGTGGGCAAGGAGTTCCTTGAGTTGGGTAGCAGAGAGATCGTTGCCGGCGATGTGCAGGGCGGTCTCAATGACACTGATGGTAAAGGCCTTGCAGCCGTAGCCGAGATCAGCCATATTACCACTCTCCGTCAGGAAGAGTTCATGTTTCGGATCCTCGCAGTAGGGTGCGATGAGACTGTAGAGATGATTCTCCACCTCCTCAAAGTGCGACTGGCAGTCCCACAGCGTGTCGTCCGCGTCAAACGCTATAACCCTGATCTTATCACTCATCATTTCTTCTGGCAGTCTGGGCATATTCCTTTGATCATCAGGTTTGAGGATTTCTGTTCGAAGCCTTTGGGCAATTGCACCTCCGGCACCTCGGTATAGTCCAGACAGTACGTCTGCTGGCACTGTTCGCAGTAGAAGTGCGGGTGTACATCCTCGTCGTGCTCGTGGTCGTGGCTATGACAGAGTTCATAGCGCACCCCCTCGCTGCCGCCCTCGATGACATGTACGAGATGGTGCTCCCGGAAGAGTGTCAGCGCCCGGAAGATGTTCGACTTGTCGATGCTGAGAATCCTGTATTCCATTTCCGACAAGGTGATAGGATGCAGGGCCTTCACCAGTTCCTTCAGCACCACGATACGGTTGGCTGTCGGCTTGATGCCGTGTTCTTCTAACAGTTGTGTACACTTTGCTTCGTTCATGGGTGCAAGGGTAGTATAAATTTCGATTTAGTCCTGTTGTTACTTCACCATCACCTTTTTACCATTGATGATGTTCAGACCCTTCCGAGGCGCGGTGAGCCGCTGTCCGGCAAGGTTGAATATCAAGGTCTTGTCAGACTTCATGTCAGGCATGACCTCGCTGATGCCATTGGTGAAGGAAGGATTCTCCACCCAGCAGACATCCGACTTGTTGCACTCGCCAGCCCCATAATAGATGGCTTGCAGGCCAACCTTTTTCCACGTGCCGATGTCTGGCTGTTTCAAGCGGATATAGAGGGGGAAGAAGTCGGCATTGTCTGTAAAGCCATAGGGGATGACATCCATCGGCTCCTTCAGGCTGGGGTAGTCGTCTGGGGAGAAGGTCACAGGCGTGATTTCGTGGTCTACCTCCTTCAGGAACTGGAAGTTCAGTTTCTTCGACGCCATCGCGTCGCCATTGACATCCACCGTAGGTATGTTGAAGTAGACCACCAGCCTGGTAATCCAGTCATAGATATCAGTGATATCCGGCATAGCCGGCGTGGCGGCCTTCTCCACTGCCTTGGAGATGAAGAGGTTGTTATAGGCGCTTTGCTTTGAGTTTGACTCACCAGTATAAAAGTATATCTCCCCCTCTGCCGTCATCCTGCCTGCCGCGGCGTCGTAAGAGAAGGTAGCGCCTTCATGGCAGAGGAATAATTCATAACAAGAGTAATACCAGTCATCATAGATACCGAGATACTGGTCGCCGGCAAAGGTGACGGTCGTACCGTCCATCGCGCCCTTAATCCAAGCCTGAGGCAGGTCGGCACACAAGCCTTGGAGATACACATCATTACCATCGAATCCGATCTTCAGGTAGCCGGCGACGGGTTCGTCATAGATGTTCTTTGCGCTGATGGCCCATTCTTCAGTTACCAGGCCTTCGGGAGGCGTCATCACTCCGGGGGGATTCGCTTCTACCATGAAATCAAACGATGCCAAGCCATCAGTGACCTTCATATTCGTAATCGGTTTCGACATGCGTTTCGTACCATCGATATTAGGATGGTTCAGCGTGGCGGCAGGTGACGACGTATTGGTCAACTTGTCGTTATCCAGATAAGGATAGGCCCATCCTTTATTATCAAACTCAAGATACTTTTCGTTGGCATGGAAGATTTCATACCGCTTCGTGCTGTAGGAGTTGGGAGCATTCTCGGTATCCGCCCACACCACGGGATCATAGTCAATATGGAAGATGAGGATGCCGCTGCCAGGCAGGCTGGTGTCCCACCCTTTCTGTTGGCGGTTCTCCACGAAGTAATACTCATTCTCGTATCCGTCGTTGCGGATGAGATACACCTTGCCCTCATCTGCCAGGGCAGGCATATCGGCTATCGTCGTCATCTCTTTCAGTTCCGTGGGTGTGAGCCATCCCATCAGCCAGCGCTCGTGGCCAGAGTATCCGGCGGGCTGGAAGCCGCCGGCATTGAAGTTGCCGGAGTCCATGATATCCCAGGCACCCACCGTTTTCGCGCCGCCACCATAATAAAAGTCGGGCAATCCGAAGCAGTGTGAATACTCATGGCAGATGGTGCCAAATGTGCCATAGGTGTTATTCTTTCTCAGTTCGGCCACGGCGCAATAGCCGTCTACCAGATAGTTTTTATCACCCGACGTGACGGTAATGGGATCACAATAGACATCCTCTTGGTTATCCTTCAGATGCTCGCTCATCCACCACTGATGAGGCCATATCAGATCGGTATACTTTGAACTGTCATAGTCGCTCATGCCCTGTCCGGCATAGACGATAAGCAGTTGATTCACGTAGCCGTCGCCATTCCAGTCGTATTTGCCCCAGTCGATGTCTGGATTCTGCTTGAGTATATCCACTATATCCTGTACGAGGTACTGCGAGTTCTCGTCGTCCGAATAGGTACTGGCATACTTCTTGACATCGCCGCTGACCTGTACGTATTCCAGGTCGAAGACAATGCTGAAGTCGCCATAACTTTGGTCAAGGAAATAGTCGTGTACAGAGCCCTTGAAAGGTTCCTCCGCCAGTTTCTCGGCATTGAATATTTTGTTCCACTGCTCCAGCGTGGCATCTTTATCGCCCACGAACGTGCGGTCGTTGAACGCCACCAAGACCGTCAGTTGGTGTCGCTCCCCATGACAGATGTTGTCCCCTGGTGTCCTGCCCTCACTGCCCCCACGGCGAAGTTGCATACTCTTCGGGCGCGGCGTACCTCGCCGGCACCCCTGCGGTGATGGGTTTTCTTGTGCAGCCGCTGTCAGCGTCATCAGCCACAGCAATAATCCGGATAAAAGCAGAGTATAACGTCTCATATCAAATAGGTATTATGTAATTTAGCCCCAAAGTTACATAATATCTGGCCAATTTCCAACATTTTATTAAAAATAATTGCATTTCAAGCCTTATTTTCATCTGAATAGACAAAAAAAGGGCTTAAAAAGCGTGGTAAGAGATTATTCAAATTTTGAATACGCAGGATGCCAATTCTGAAGTCCAGGAGACTACATCTAGTAGTTGTGTACATTGACCTTCGCAGGATGAAGGAATTGTGGACGACGATGTTGACAAAAGCATTCATAATCTTACGAGTATTGGTGCCGAGGCCATGTGTAAAACCGATGATATGGTATTGAGCATCATGACATCGAAAAAGCATTGAATAGAAGATTAACTAAATAAAAAAGAGGGTGTGTCTATTTGACACACCCTCTTTTTTCATCAGCCCCTCTCAGCCCAGTCGCCTCTGTCAAGGTTACGGTAGCCGATGGCTTCGGCAATGTGTTGCGACAGCACTTTTTCTGAATGATCCAAGTCTGCAATGGTTCTTGCCACCTTCAATATTCTATTATAGGCACGTGCAGATAGTTTTAACCGCTCCATGGCCATACGAAGCATATCCAAGGATGCAACATCTGGTTCTGCATACTGATGGATCATTCGCTCCGTCATTTGGGCATTGCAGTGAATGCCCTTGAAATCCTTATATCGATTCTCTTGGATTTGCCTTGCCTTAATGACTCTTTCACGTATCTTTTCGCTTGGTTCTCCGGCCTCCATCTTGCTGATTTCGGAGAACGAAAGATTTGAAATTTCGCACTGGATGTCAATCCTGTCGAGAAGCGGCCCGCTGATCTTGTTCATATAGCGTTGTATCTGCCCGGGGGTGCAGACGCAGTGGTGCGTCGGATCACCATAGTAGCCGCAGGGGCAGGGGTTCATCGAAGCCACAAACATCAGCGAGCACGGGTACTCCACCGTGTATTTAGAGCGGGAGATAGTAATCTTTCGGTCTTCAAGGGGCTGACGGAGCACTTCGAGGGTGCTCTTATTGAACTCAGGCAGTTCGTCGAGGAAGAGCACCCCGTTATGGGCCATGCTGACCTCGCCTGGCAGGGCTCTGCTGCCACCACCGGTCATCGCCACCTGCGAGACGGTATGGTGCGGACTGCGGAAAGGGCGCTGTGAGATGAGCGAGGTGCCGGTGGGCAACTTTCCCGCCACGGAATGGATCTGCGTGGTCTCTAAACTCTCTGCCAGCGACAATGGCGGCAGGATGCTCGGCAACCGCTTGGCCATCATCGACTTGCCTGACCCCGGCGGGCCTATCATGATCAGGTTGTGACCACCTGCCGCAGCCACCTCCAAGGCACGCTTCACACTCTCCTGACCTTTCACATCGGCAAAGTCGAGGTCGAAGGTGTATTGTTGTTCATAGAACTCCTTGCGGGTATCGACGACGGTGGGCTCATAGATGTCTGCGCCGTTGAAGAAACAGACCACATCCGCCAGACTGTCCATCCCATAGATGTCGAGGTCGTTGACAACGGCAGCCTCACGGGCATTGGCCTTCGGTACGATGAGGCCCTTGAACTTCTCCTTGCGGGCAAGGATGGCTACGGGCAGGGCACCGCTGATGGGTTTCAGGCTCCCGTCGAGACCCAGTTCACCGATCATCATAAACTTCGACAGAGAGGTGTCGCTGACCTTCCCGTGGGCGGCTAAGATGCCGATGGCCAGGGGCAGGTCGTAGCCGCTACCCTCTTTGCGGATGTCGGCTGGCGAGAGGTTGATGGTGATGTCGGCGGTAGGCGGTTTGAAACCGATGTTACCCAGGGCCGCCCGGATACGGTCGTAACTCTCCTTGACGGCGGTATCGGCCAGACCGGACAGATGGAACTGCACTCCTCGGGTCAGATTTACTTCGATGGTGATGGTGGTGGCTTCCAGCCCCACAACGGCTGCACAAAATGTCTTGACAAGCATAGTATTTAGATTTTGAGTGAATAAATGTTGTTATGTTCTCATTTCAGTAATTCATCGATTTTTTTGTTGAGTTCTGCCACTGGCAGAGAGTGGGCGAGGATGCGCCCCTGGCTGTTGGTGATGATATTATCCGGGATGCGCGACAGGCCGAGGGTGGTGAGGATGGGATTGTTCCACATGCGCTCGTCGCAGATGTTACACCACGTGATGGAGTCGCGATCCATCAGACGGCGGCACTCCTTGGCATCGGCATCGAGACAGATGCTGACGATGCGCAGGCGGCTGACGCCCTTCTCCTTCTCCCGGCGCTTCAGTTGGCGCTGGATGTTCTGGCTCTCGTAGTTCCACGACGACCAGGTGGTGATGACATTGACCGGGGCATAGAGGTCGCCGTTGGAGATGGGATGACCCTTGATGTCGATGGCGGTGAACTTGGGCAGCATGGCACCGTCGCGGACGGCCTGGAGCCCTTCGAGGTGGCGGACGAGGGCGGCGATGCGCTTGTCGCCGGGCCGCACCTTGAGGATGGCCTGTGCCAGGGAGAGGGTCTGCTTGTTGTCGGGCGATGGCGACTGGACGAAGTATTTGTTGAGGAGGAAGGCGCTGGCGAGGGCGTCGGGGTGCTTCGTGATGAAGTCGGCGGCTTCCTTGATGGTTTCCGGCGGCGTCATCTCACTGACCTTCAGGCGGAAGCCCGTCAGCAGTTCGTTCTCCTTGGTGCCGCGCACCTCGATCTCCTTCAGGTGGGAGGCATCGCCCTCGATCTCTACCTGTGCACCGGAGGCGCCGATGACGGGGATCTCGGAGTAGTTGGGGAAGACGAGGATGAAGGTGGCGGTGGAGTCGAGGGCGATCTGGTAGGTGAACCGTCCGCCCTTCACACCGACGGTGTCGACCTTGCGGATGCCGCCGTCAGGACTATAGACATAGAGTTCGCCCTGGTTGAAACTCTTGAACTCGCCCTCCATGCGGAAGGTGCCGCGGTCGGGGCCGCAGGAGGTGAGAAGGAAGATGGAAGATGTAAGAAGGAAGAGAAGAGAGGTGAGTGGTGAGAGGTGAGAGGTGAAAGAATACCTCAGGCCCTGAAAAAGATGCTTATGATATCTGGGCTTTCTCATTCGCAAAACTATTCTCTTACCTCTCACTTCTTACCTCTTATTGAGTTCCAAGTCATTCTCGGCGTAGCGGCGCAGCGACGGGTCTTTGGCCAGGGCGTTACGCAGGGCCTCGGCGGCCTCGGTGGGGTTACCCATACGGGCGGAGATCACCGACTTCAGGTATTCTGTCATGGCATCGGGGTTCTTCACGTATTTGAGCGTGACGGCTGCCGAGGCGTAGTTCTTGTTGAGGATCTGGGCGAGGGCGGCGCTGTTGCTGTAGATCTCGGCGAAGTCCTGCTCTGCCTGGGCGTAGTTGCCCTGTGCCAGGTGGAGGTTGCCAAGCACCTCTTCCAAGCCGTTGGCGCCGTTGGCACTGGCGATGAGTTGCTCGGCGGTCTTCAGGTCGCCACTCTTCAGGGCGAGCATACCGAGGTTGGCCTTTGTCTCGGGCAGGTTACCGGCCAGTGCCTGTGCCTTCTGGATATACTGGCGGGCAGCGTCGTAGTTGCCCCGTGCATACTGGATGGCGGCGAGGTTGTTGAAGGCGCGGGCATCGCGGGGGTAGATCTCCGTGGCGAGTTTGTAGATGTCTTCCTTGGCGTTGAGGTCGTCCTTCAGGGCAGCGCCGTAGAGCAGTTCCTCGATGGAGAGTTTGGTGGCGTCGGCACCGATCTGTTGCAGGATCTGGTCGTCGCTGCGTCCCACCGTCTCGTAGTTGATGGTGAGGCGGGAGCGGCGCAACTGGGGCAGGATGCCGTCGGCGAGTTCGCGGAAGGCGGAGGAGATGTTTTTGATCTGCTGCTCACGCTCCTCGGGATCCTTATACATGGAGAGCACGCGCAGGATGACATCCTTGTCCTGGATGTCGCTGGCCTTCACCAGTTCCTGGAAGCCTTCCCAGTCCTGGGCGGTGTATTTCGCATCGACGGTGGCGTCCATCTTGATCTTCTTCAACTCGTCGTTGACATACTGTTCCGACACCTTCTGGCGCTCGTTGGCCAACTTGTCGTTGATGCTGAAACCGCCATCGGGGGAGGCGTAGGCAGACACCTCGACATTTTCGAGGTTGAGGCCCTCGCGGTCGGCATTGATCTTTTCGAGCATCCGGACGAACTCCTGCACGGAGTTATTCTTCAGTTCGCTCTTGCGCAGGGTGGCCTGCTGGATGAGGAACTTGATGTTGGCCTCCTGCTTCTGCTTGCTGATGCGCTGGTAGGCATCGGGGGCGATGGCTGCCTGGGCGGTGCCGAGGGTCTGCTTGTAGAGTTCGGAGGTGGCGAGGATGCCTTCTGCCACTTTCACGGCAGGCACTGCAACGGCTTTCTTACCGATGCGGGCATCGAAGGTGAGGTACATGTCGGCCTTGTTATCGTCGGCGTAGGCGAAGTTGGTCTTCATCGTGTAGTTGCCGCCGAGACGGTAGGAGATGGTCTGGTCGTTGCCCAGCACACTCTCACCCTGGAAGGTGGCGCTGTTGCCCCGGACGGTCTGTCCGTTGGAATAGCGCAGTTCGGGGATGACGGTGACGACGGCTTTCTTGTTCATGTACTTCTCAGGGAAGTGGCCGTTGATGGTGGCGGGCACGGTGCCAGCCTGCGTCTCTAAGGGGTTGGGGGTCACGGTGAAGTTATCAGCCGACAGTTCGCCCAGTTTACTGGAACAGGATGAAAGAAGCATCACGGTAGCGGCTGATAGGAGAATGAAATGTTTTTTCTGCATAAAAATTAGGGATTTTATTGTGCCGCGAGCGGGACTCGAACCCGCACGACCTTTCCGGGTCAAGGGATTTTAAGTCCCTCGTGTCTACCAATTCCACCATTGCGGCAATGGTTTTTGCGGATGCAAAGGTACGGCTATTTCGCGAAACCGCCAAACTTTTCGGGGAAAAACACCCTCGTTATGCTTTTTTAACGCTTTTCCGTGCAGTATTTTGCCATTCTGGGGTTTATATAGATAGAAATGCTTAAATTTGCAGACGATATGAAGAAGATGAATTGGGCTGCCATCGCCCTATGGATGGCAACAGTCATGGCTGCAGGATGCAGCAGCAGTAATGAGGAAGACCCCAAGCCTGTCATCGAGCCAGTGGAGCCACCCACCACGTTGGAACTGACCCGTGCCGAGCAGGAGATGGTGGGCAGTAGTAACGACTTTGCCTTCAACCTGTTCCGCGAGGCCCGCGACGGGGTGAAGAGTCAGATCCTCTCGCCGATCAGTATCACCTACGCCTTGGGGATGCTCAACAACGGCGCCGCTGGTGAGACCCAGCAAGAGATTAATAAGGTGTTGGGCTTCAGCGAGACGGGGGCTGAAGGCATCAACCAGTTCTGCTACAAGATGCTGCGAAGGGCGGGCACCCTCGATGAGCAGACGAAGGTGCTGATAGCCGACAATATCTATATGAACAAAGGCTACGAGTTGAAGCCGGCGTTCAAAGAGACGGTGAAGGCCTTTTATGATGCCGATGCAGAGACCCGCGACTTCCATGACGGCAAGACCTGTGACGTCATCAACCAGTGGGGCAGTGACCACACGATGGGAATGATCAAGGAGGTGCTGAAAAAGGAGGAGTTCAAACCCGACTTTGTCAGTTATCTGCTCAATGCCATCTACTTTAAAGGCACGTGGCAGTATCAGTTTGACAAGAACATGACGCAAAAGGAATTGTTTGCGACTTCTGACATACTGTCCGAAGCGGTTGAGGTACAGATGATGCACCAGACGGCTGAATTGGACTATCTGCAAACCGACGACTTCCAAGCCCTCCGACTGCCGTACGGCAACGGTGTCTGGAATATGACGGTTCTCCTGCCGAGAGTCAAGAACGAGGGGCCGACGAGTGAAGATATCAATAGGATGTTGAAGTCGCTGAACACGGCGTCGTGGCAACAGATCCAGCAGCAGATGGTAACCCATAAAGTGGATGTGTATCTGCCCCGCTTGGAGTCGGATACGGATATCGACCTGATTCCCATCATGCAGAAACTCGGCATGACAAGGGCCTTTGATGATGGGCTTGCTGAGTTTCCCAATTTCTGTAATGTGCCAACCTTTATCGGGCTGATGAAGCAGGTGGCTAAGATCAAACTCGACGAAGAGGGAACGGAGGCTGCTGCCGTCACCGTGATAGGCATGGATAAGTGTGGTGTCGGGCCTTCAGAACCCGATTATGTGACGTTCTGCGCCAACCACCCCTTCCTCTATGTGATCAGCGAGAAAGAAACAGGTGCCATCTTCTTTATCGGACAATATACGGGCTACTAAAAAATAGGTGCTTTTCATAGGGAATAGTGACGAACAACGCTTAGTCGAGCAACTTCGCAACGGGGATAACGGGGCGATGGAGGCGTTCTATTCCCGCTACGCACCCTACTTGAAGGGCGTCTGCCTGAGATATGTCCCTGACAAGGAAGCCGCAAAGGATGTGTTCCAGAATGCACTTGTCAGAATGATCACTCACACCGCAGAATTCCGATATCGAGGGCAGGGCTCCCTTCAGGTCTGGGCCACGAGGATCGTGATAAACGAAGCCCTCCGCTACCTCAGAGACAACAAGCGCCACGAACTGACGGCGTGGGACGGGGACATCCCGGAACTGCCGGAAGAGGACGACCCACCCATCAGGGACATCCCGCCAGAGGTGATCCACCAGATGGTGAGGCAACTGCCAACAGGCTACCGAACGGTGTTCAACCTCTACGTCATCGAAGACAAGAGTCACGAAGAGATTGCCAGCCTGTTAGGCATCAGCATCGGAACCTCTACCTCTCAACTGCACAGGGCAAAACGCCTGTTGGCAGAAATGATAGAAAAATATAACGACGAGAAAGAACGACCACGATGAAAGAAGAATGGAAAAAACAGATGCAGCAGAAGATGGCAGACTATCGGGAGTCTGACATCGAGGTGTCGTGGGAGGAGATAGAGAAGGCCCTGGCTGCCAACAGGAGGCAGGCCCGGGCCCGAGTGGTGCCGATGCGGATGAGGGGGATTGCTGCGGCAGTGGTGGTATTGATGCTGGCAGGAGGGGGATATTATTGGATGCAGCAAGAACAGAGAGAGATGGCTTCCCCCAGCAACGCTGCACTTGCTTCTGAGAAAGTCGCTGCCTCTGTGGCGCAGGCTATTGCCGCTGTAAAGGCTGAGGCAGAAGCAGCACAAACTGCCATTGCTCCAGAGACAAACGAAACACAGATGCCTCAACCCGAGGACGCAACACCTCAGGATGTTGTGGCCCAATCTCAGGAAGCAGAGCCACAACCCGAGGAAGCAGCGCCACAACCTCAGAAAGTTGAAACTCAGGCATCCACATCCCAGCATCGTGAGGTCGCAACCCAACAGTTGCCACCACTCTATCCCTCCGACCTGCGTAAGTCCAACTCTTCACAACCCCGTCTGACAGCCAAAGTCTACCTGTCGAATACGATGGCAAGTAGTTCACAGTCCCAGTTTGCTCAATATTATGCGATGGAAAAAGTGAATACGGTAATACCCAAAGACGAATGTGAGAATAACGGTAAGGATGGTGATACAACTCCTCTAAATGGAAATGGTCCACAAGACCCACATGATTCTTTTGAAGAAAATGGGTATAAATATACCACCGTCTCTACCAGCGAGCATATTCACCACCGCCAACCCATCCGGTTCGGCTTCTCCCTCCGTTATCGGCTTGATGATCGGTGGAGTGTGGAAAGTGGACTGACTTACACCCGCCTTTCTGCCGACATCACTCATTCCGTCAACGGACAGAAAACGGAAACGGAGCAGCGTCTGAACTATATCGGTATCCCTCTCAGTGCCTCCTATCAGTTGTGGGATAGCCGCTACTTCAACTTCTACCTCTCCGCGGGTGGTCTGGTGGAAAAGATGGTGAAGGGTAGCCGCACCACACAGGGCACTACCAACAGCGTGAGTATCCATCCTCTCCAACTTTCGGTGAATGGTGCCGTAGGAGTTGAATTCAAGTTCATCGACAACCTCAGCCTCTATGCCGAGCCCTCCCTGAACTACTACTTCGACAACGGCAGCGCCGTCCCTACCTTCTATCAGGACAAACCCCTGAACTTCAACCTCAACGTCGGTCTCCGCTTTAACATCAAGTAATCATCTAAAGATAAAACGATATGAAACGTACGATAGAAATGGTTCTGATGACGCTGCTGATAGTATTGGTAGCAGTGTTTGTAGGCTCAACCCTGATGAGTTGCAGCAGTGATGACGATGAAATTATCGGGAATGAGGAAATGTTGCTTGGGAAATGGCTTCTCGTAGATATAGAAAATGGTCCGGGATCGCTGGGAGGAGGTCAACAAACTTGGAAAGAGGACATCCCCAGTATGTATGTGATTGAATTCAGAAGCGATGGCACTATGTCATTCCCAGAAATATGTTTAACAACGCCTGCGCTGCATCATTATACTTTTTCCCTTCCGGAAGATATGAATAACAATATAACTGAATTACCTTTGGTATTTATCGATGAGGTCCCCTTTGGCTATGCCTTTGAAGCCGATAAATTAAAACTGCATTACAAAGGAGTCTATACCTGTGATCATATCCCTGCAACCTTTGTGTTTGAGCGTCTCTTCGTAAAAATATATGATTAGTTCCAGGCGCGGAGGAGGATGCCGTCGAAGGCTGCCATGTAGGCAGAGAGTTGGATGCCTGCATCGCCGCTGGTGATGACTCCGTTGTTGACATCGTAGGATCGTCCGCATTTGGCGCAGTGGAGTTGCAGTCCGCTTTTCTGCCATTTGAGGGGATAGTTCGTGTCGTTATGCTCTTTCAGGCAGTTGGGGCACTGTCCGTCGTAGGCTATCAGGCGGTTTTCGTAACTGCTGGTGCCGATGATGATGCAGTTGTTGGCGCCTAAGGCCAGCGTCACCTGACTCTCTTTCTCTGTGCGGAGGAGGATATCTTCTTTATTGCCGTCGTAGTTGCGGGTGGTTTTCAGGCGGCGTACACCTCCGTACATATCGCCCTCAATCATACAGAAGTGTCCGGGGTTGCCGAGGATGCCTGTCAACTGACAGGGCAGGGGATGGAGCGAGGTGTCGAAGATGAAGTAGCAACGGTAATTGCGGGAGATGGCATCTTCCACCTGACAGGAAGAAAGGAATGTGAAGAGTAGTGGCAGTGCCATTGCACACCACAGTCTTTTGATCCCTATCCTCATCCTATACTTATCACTCATCACTTATCATTTATCACTCAGCAGAGCCTGCTCTGCTGTTGTCATCCGTTCGAAGTGGAAACCGTCGAGGGTCTGCTGCATCAGGGCTTCGATCTGTGGGTTACAGAGGTTGCCGATGCTACCCTCGTGGGTATGGTGGATGTCGTGAGAAGCCTTGAAGGTACCGGCTTCGATGTCGAGTCCCACCTTCTTGTAGGCATCGCGGAAGGGCATGCCATTGGCGGCAAGGCGGTTCACTTCCTCTACGGAGAACATCGGGTCGTACATCGGGTTGTCGAGGATATGTTCGTTGACTTCTATCTTGTTGATGATATAGGCTGCCATCTGCAGACAATCCTTCAGTTCGCCGAAGGCAGGGAGGAAGACTTCCTTGATGATCTGCAAGTCGCGGAAGTAGCCGCAGGGCAGGTTATTCATGATGAGGGTGACCTGCTGGGGCAGCGATTGCAGTTTGTTGCATTTGGCGCGGATGAGTTCGAAGACATCGGGGTTCTTCTTGTGGGGCATGATAGAGGAACCGGTGGTGCATTCCTTCGGCAGTTTCACGAAGGAGAAGTTCTGCGAGTTGAAGAGACAGGCATCGAAAGCCATCTTTGCTATGGTACCGGCGATGGTGGCAATGGCGAAGCCTACGTTGCGCTCCATCTTGCCTCTGCCCATCTGGGCATAGACCACATTGTAGTCCATCGAGTCGAAGCCGAGTAGTTCCGTTGTCATCGTACGGTTCAGGGGGAAGGAAGAACCGTAGCCTGCGGCAGAGCCGAGGGGGTTGCGGTTGGTCATCTTATAGGCAGCCTGCAAGAAGAGCATGTCATCGGTGAGGCTCTCGGCATAGGCCCCGAACCAGAGTCCGAAACTCGATGGCATCGCTATTTGGAGGTGGGTATAGCCGGGCATCAGCACGTCCTTGTACTGGTTGCTCTTCTGGATGAGTTCGTCGAAGAGGATCTTCACCTCGTCGGCAATCTCCTTGAGTTCATGGCGGGTAAAGAGTTTGAGGTCTACAAGTACCTGATCATTGCGGCTGCGGCCAGAATGGATCTTCTTACCCATATCGCCGAGTTTGCGGGTGAGGAGCATCTCTACTTGGGAGTGCACATCCTCCACATCGTCCTCGATGACAAACTCGCCACGTTCTGCCAGGTGGTAGATGTTCTTCAACTCCGTCAGCAACTGCGTCAGTTCATCCTTTTCCAGCAGCCCGATGCTTTCCAACATCGTGATGTGGGCCATAGAGCCTAATACATCGTACTTGGCCAGATAGAGATCCATCTCCCGGTCTCTGCCTACGGTGAAGCGCTCTATCTCCTTGTTGATCTCAAAGTTCTTTTCCCAGAGTTTCATGTTGTATTGGTTTTTAAGACTTCCTAGGATTGCCTAGGATTGCCTAGGAGGTCCTAGGTATACTGTACTTGTGCGAGGGCATCGGCGATCTTCTCCACGCCGTCTTGCAGGGGCTTTTCAAGCATGCCTTTGATGAAGGGGTTGAGTTCTGCCTTTACCGTTACTTTCATCTTCGACGAGTTCTCATCGACTGGCAGCACCTGGATCCATACGTTGAAGGGTACTGGCGACTGCACCGTCTCGAACTTCACACACTTCGGCTCCTCACGATCACAGATGCGCAGTTTTAGTTCTCCCACAGGGTTCACATTGAGGCTGACGGTATCCTCGTCGTATTTGAAATCATTGACTTTGTCTTGTGGCACGCGATCCTGTACTTTTTCCAGATTGCGCAAGTCGCTGATGTTCCGATAGACAGCCTGTTGAGGGTAGGGGATGAGTTTCACGCTACTCTCGAATTTGCTTTCACTTCCGAATAATCCCATAATGATAATTGAAAATTGAGAATGGAAAATTGAAAATTATTGCTTCCAGGTGGAAGGGCTCTTGCGCCATTCGGCGAGAACAGCCTTTTCCTCTTCCTTGATATAACCTGTCTTCGCGGCTTCCTCCACCACATGCTCATAGTCGGTGAGGGTGATGAGTTTCACACTAGCCTCCTCGAAAGCCTGTTCCGCCACAGGGAAACCGTAGGTGAACGAGGCTACCATGCCTACTACCTCTACGCCGTATTCCCGCAGGGCTGCCACGGCCTTCAGCGATGAACCGCCAGTAGAGATCAGATCTTCTACCACCACAACCTTCGCACCTTTCTTGATCTCACCCTCTATCTGGTTGCCCATACCGTGATCCTTCGGCTTCGGACGGACATACGAGAAGGGCAGACCCAACTGGTCTGCCACCAACGCACCCTGTGCGATGGCTCCGGTAGCGACACCTGCCACTGCCTCTGCCTCAGGGAAATTCTCCTGAATGGCATGACAGAGTTCGAGTTTTACAAACGAACGCACATCAAGGAACGACAGCGTCTTGCGGTTGTCTGTATAGATGGGTGACTTCCAGCCTGAGGCCCACGTAAACGGGTCGTTTGGCTGCAACTTGATGGCTTTGATGTCCATCAGTTTTCGGGCTAATTGATTCTTGATATTCATACCTTAATAATATATTTGGGTGCAAAGGTACGAATAAGTGAGAAGAAAACCAAAATAAATTCTAAGATTTTGTATATCCGAGCGAGAGGACACTGATTTTGATGCCATCTGCCTTGACCAGTTCTTTGGCACAGGCAATGACGGTGGCACCAGTGGTAACCACATCATCGATGAGGAGCAGATGTTTGCCACAGATACGCTCGCTATCGGTGAGTTGGAACACATGCTCCACATTCTCGTTACGTTCCCAACGGCCCTTGCTGGTCTGACTGCCTTCAAACTGTTGTCGCATGATGACCTTGTCAAAGATTGGCAATCCGACAATCTCGCTGACACCCTTTGCCAGTTCCTGACTTTGGTTATAGCCTCGTTGGCGCTGACGCTTTCTGGCCAGCGGCACAGGTACAATTCCATCGATTCCATCGAAGAATCCGACGGGTTGGAATTCCTTCGCCATCATTCGACCCATCACCTCACCGATCTCGGGGTGGTTCCTGTATTTCATATCGTAGAGGATACTGGCTGTCTCGGCGTGGGGTTCATAATAGAAGAGGGCAGCGGCACGTTCGATGGGAATCTGTCCCCAGAAGGTCTTCGCCATCATATTTTCGTAGGGTTCCTGTTGGAATCCCGTACGGGGCAGATGCAGGTTGCATTTGGCACAGATTGTTTCTTCAGAGACAGAGAGCCGACAGCCACAGACCACACAAGTCCGAGGCGAGATGAGGTCAAGCAGACTACTCCAAAAACTAATCGGTTTCATCGTCGGAAAGCATTTCATCGTCCACATCGAGGCATTGGCGGATGATGTCATAAGTAAAACCCCGTCCTAAGGCAAATCGGACGAGTTTTCGGGTGAGTTCGTAATCGCTTTCCGCCTTGATGCTCTTCGCTTTCTGTTTCAGCAGGGGTTTTAGGACTGCAAGGTATTCTGCATCATCCACCTCGCTAAGTACACGTTGCTGGATGTCGTCATCAATGTGTTTCATCCAGAGTCCTTGCTGTACCTTCCGGCGACCCCATTTGTTGTAGCGTATCTTGTCTTTCACAAAGGCTCGGGCATAGCGTTCGTCGTCGATATAGCGTTCTTTGATAAGACGGGTAATGACTCTTTCCTGGACTTCAGGAGCCATTTCCCAGCGCTTCATCTTGTCACGCATCTCCTGTTGGCAGTGCTCTGCCTGGGCACAGAGGGTTGCTAATTGCAGGTAGGCCTCTTGTTCTGTGGTTTCTTTTTTCATATCTTAGTGGCTTTAAGGAATCGTTGTTTGCCAAACTGATCCTGACGGATCTCGATCTCTGAGAATCCGAGTTGGTGCAGGTAATCGCTGACTTCGTGGGCTGTCAACGGGTTGAGTTCTAAATAGAGTGCTCCCCCTGTCTTGAGATACTGCCAGGCAAAGTCTCCGATGCGCTGATAGAAGATGATGGGCTGGTCATCTGGTGTAAAAAGGGCTTGGTGAGGCTCATAGTCGAGTACATTTTTTGCCATTCCATCGCTCTCTTTCGGTTGGATATAGGGCGGATTGCTTACGATGAGGTTATATTGCGAGGTGAGAGAAATGTTCAAGATGTCCTGATGTTCAAAGATAATTTCGGCACCAAGGACTTGGGCATTCTCTTGGGCGATGCTTAATGCCTCGTCGGAGATATCCCACGCTGTCACTTTTGCCTCAGGCATCTCCATTGCCAGTGTGATGGCGATACATCCACTGCCCGTCCCGATATCGAGGATATGGTAATCTCCTGACTCCTGTCTCCTTACTCCTGTCTCCTGAACAATCCATTGACAGAGTTCTTCTGTTTCTGGTCTTGGGATCAATACCCCAGGCGCCACATGGAACTGTCGTCCGCAGAAATCGGCAACACCTATGATATATTGTACAGGCTCTCCCTTTTCGAGTCTTTGTAAGATGGTTTCCAGTTCTTTTTGGTCATCGGCAGATAGTTCTTTTACTTTGCCGCAAAGGATATCAGTCATCGACAGACCGAAACGCACATCAAGTACCCAACGGATGATGGCCTTTGCCTCGCTGGTCTCATAGAGTGGTGTCAGTCTGTTCCAGAGTGTTTCGTAATCCATCGTTATTTACATTCTACAACCGTCAGGACCTTTCTATTTACCTTGAAACGGACATCATGGCCACCGTAAGGCATCCCGTAGATACGCTCTGGGTCTTCCTGATAATGTGGACGGGGATCGAGGGCAAGAATCTTTCTTAAAGAAGCCATTTCATCGGCAGAAAACAACTTTGATACCGTCTCAGGAATCACCACCTCCAACTCCTGCCAGTCAGACTCATCCACAAAACCACTCCGGGCTTCTGGATGACTGTCTGCATAGGTGACATAAGGTTTGATGTCGTATATAGGGGTGCCATCCATCAGGTCTGCTCCCTTCACATAGATGACAGGGCCCTGTTTCTGGTCTTCCTCAATCCTGTCGATGCGGACGCAGGAAAGTCCGAGATTATTGGGACGGAAAGGCGAACGGGTGGCAAAGACCCCCATCCGTTTGTTGCCTCCCAGTCTTGGAGGACGCACTGTCAGACTCCTGACTCCTGACTCCTGACTCCTGACTCCTGAAAACTCCCAGATAAGCCAAAGATAGTCAAAGTCCTCTAATCCCCGTATGGCCTCCATCCTTCGGTAATCAGGTTCAAAGACAATGCTACCCGTCAGTTCGCTGACGAGTCCACTCTGCCTCGGAATGCCGAATTTCGACGTCATCGGTGAGCGGAAATAGGCTATCGGACGTATCTCCATCTGTGTTTTGGCGACAAAGTTACGATAAAAAAATGAGATTATTTGCAAATATGGCGGAAAATGATTATTTTTGCAAAGTTAAAACGGATTTGTGTATGATGACTGACGACGAGAAGTATATGCGACGGTGCATCCAGTTGGCTAAGAATGGTCAGCAGAATGCGAAGCCTAACCCGATGGTGGGGGCAGTGATTGTGAGTGCTGATGGACGGATTATCGGTGAGGGCTATCATGTACGTTGTGGCGAGGGTCATGCCGAGGTGAATGCCTTTGCTTCTGTACGGTCTGAGGATGAGGCTTTGTTGCCAGAGTCTACGATATATGTATCCTTGGAGCCTTGTTCGCATTACGGCAAAACACCTCCTTGTGCCGACCTGATTATTAAGAAAGGTTTGCGCCGTGTGGTGGTGGGTTGTATCGATGAATTCGCAGAAGTACAGGGACGAGGCATCCGAAAACTCCGTGAGGCAGGTATCGAGGTGGAAGTGGGTGTTCTTGAAGAGGAATGCAAGGCCCTTAATCACCGTTTTTTCACATTTCATCGGGAAAAACGACCCTATATCATCCTGAAATGGGCCCAGACAGCCAATGGTTTTATTGACGATAATCATCATCCGACGCAGATATCCAGTGCTTTCACAAAGATGCTCTCCCATAAACTTCGTGCTGAGGAGGATGCCATCCTTGTGGGACGAGTCACAGAAGAAAGAGACCATCCTCAACTGACTGTCCGTGAGTGGGAGGGTCCGAATCCGAAGCGGTTGGTGATTGATAGGGCTCATCCGTTGAATTTGGAGAGCCTCCATGCCCATCATATCCAGTCGCTGATTGTGGAGGGTGGTGCCCAGACGCTCCGTTCGTTCTTGGTGCAGAACCTCTGGGATGAGATCCGTGTAGAGACTAACACCACGATGACAGTATCGGGTGGCACCAGAGCCCCACAAATTCCTGCCAATGCTGTAGTCGTCGAGGGTAGATCTTATGGCGATAATCAGATCATCCTTTATCGGAAGGCCTAGGCTTCTCTAGCCTTATTTCCTGCCGAAATCGGCAGGAACCTCCCCCCATTTCGAGGTTTCCCATTTGATGATGGGATTACGGAAATTGTGGGTATTAAGCCAGTTTTCTGCTCGGACGATAATCTGATAGAGTTGTTCTGTCTGAGGGGTGCGCTCCAATTTGGTTTTGCACTTGCGTTTCTGTACCCAGAGGATGGCATTATAGGAGTCGCTATAGATGGTTTTGTTGTGCAGTCCTTGGTTCCAGCAGAGGGCAAGGGCATGGACAATAGCGAGGAATTCCCCGATATTGTTCGTGCCGTGAATAGGACCGAAATGAAAGACACGATAACCCGTCGCCAGATCAATAGCCTGATACTCCATCGGTCCTGGATTACCACTACATGCCGCATCCACCGCCCAGGCATCAGCCCTTACTTCCATCGGAAGAGGAAGCACAGTGTCATGTCTATAGTCGGGAGGGTTCTGTTGAGTCACTTTACTTTTCAATTATTAACGTGTATGTAGAACCTTTTCCTTTCCATCGGCTTTGGGAAAAGACTTCAGAGGCCAAGGTGTCGCCTCGTTGTATAACATACCCTAAACGCTCCCACAGTGGTAAAATTCCATATTCCATTGGGTCTTCCAATTGGCCTGGGAAATCTTTGTCAACCATACCTGCATCATAAGTCAACTTTAGTTTGCCTTTAGGTGGTATAATCGTATCAGTAAGAACATTATCTAGATAGATGGTCTTGTAATCATCTTCATAACCAGGAGTACAGAGCACCGACGTAAAAGACTGCATTTGTTCGGTATAGACAATCTCCAAACTGTCATTAGTATTGTTGACTATTTCAAAATCAAAATAGCCAAAATAATCACAAGCAACTAGATTAATAGTTGCAAATAGAAAGACAATATACTTAACCCCCTTTTTCATATAGATTGACTCTACATTCTTTCGGGAACCTCGATGCCAAGGAGACCCATAGCGTTCTTGATGATCTTAGCCACATTCTTGGCCAGTACCAGTCGGAAAAGTTTCTTCTGTTCATCGGGTTCGTTGAGGATGGAGTAGTCGTGATAGAACTGGTTGAATACCTTGGTGAGTTCGTAGCAGTAGTTGGCAATGCCAGAAGGAGAATAATCCTTGCCGGCTTGCTCCACAGCAGCACCAAACTCGTTCATCTTCTGAACTAACTCGATCTCCTTTTCGTTTAATGCGCAGCCCAATTGTGCATTATGCATTGTGCATTGTGCATTTCTATCGGCCTTGCGCAGGATGGAGCGGATACGGGCGTAGGTATATTGGATAAACGGACCAGTATTACCGTTGAAATCGATACTTTCTTCGGGATTGAAGAGCATGTTCTTACGGGCATCTACTTTCAGGATGAAGTACTTCAAGGCACCCATACCCACGATACGGGCTATCTCACGACGCTCATCTTCTGTCATATCGTCGAATTTGCCCAGTTCCATCGAGGTCTTGTAGGCATCTTCCACCATCAACTGCATCAGGTCATCGGCATCCACTACCGTACCCTCACGACTCTTCATCTTACCATTGGGCAGTTCCACCATACCATAGGAGAAATGCACCAGTTCCTTACCCCACTTAAAGCCCAGGCGATCCAATAGAATCGAAAGCACCTGGAAGTGGTAGTTCTGCTCGTTGCCCACTACATAGATCATCTTATCGATGGGGTAATCCTGGAAGCGCATCTCAGCCGTACCGATATCCTGTGTCATATACACGCTGGTGCCATCAGAGCGCAACAACAGTTTCTGATCCAGTCCCTCGTTGGTGAGGTCGGCCCAAACCGAGTTGTCCTCGTGGCGTTCGAAGAGACCCTTTGCGAGTCCTTCCTCTACCTTCGCCTTCCCTTTCAGATAGGTCTGGCTCTCGTAATAGATCTTATCGAACGAGACACCCATCTTCTTGTAAGTCTCGTCGAAGCCGGCATACACCCAGTTGTTCATTTTTTCCCATAAGGCACGAACCTCAGGGTCGTTCTGCTCCCATTTCACCAGCATCTCGTGGGCTTCCTTGATGAGAGGCGCCTCTTGCTTGGCCTTCTCCTCATCCATACCCTGAGCCACGAGTTCCTTGATTTCCTCGCGATAATGCTTGTCGAAAGCCACATAGTAGTCGCCAATCAGGTGGTCGCCTTTCTTGCCGCTTGACTCTGGTGTCTCACCGTTGCCCCATTTCAGCCACGCCAGCATCGACTTACAGATATGGATACCACGATCGTTTACGATGTTGGTCTTCACCACCTTGTTGCCGTTGGCTTCCATAATCTGAGCCAGTGACCAGCCTAAGAGGTTATTGCGTACATGACCCAAATGCAAGGGTTTGTTGGTGTTGGGCGATGAATATTCAATCATCACGAGGGGTGAGTCGTCTGTGGCCTGCTTCATGCCGAAATGTTCATCAGCGTCGATGGCACTGAGTAACTGCACCCATGCACCATCGCCGATGCTCAGGTTCAGGAAGCCTTTCACCACGTTGAATTTCTCGATAGCGGAGCAATTCTTTACTAAGTATTCGCCAATCTCCTGGGCTGTCTGCTCAGGCGACTTTTTTGCTGCCTTGGCCTCCGGCCGAGCCTGCTCACGCTCGTCAGAACTCAAGCATGCTTGCCTCTGAACTCGCTCATTCGCAGCCTTCACAAAGGGGAACACCACCAATGTCAGGTTACCCTCAAACTCACTTCTCGTCTTCTGTAACTGCAGCATCTTCTCGGATGCTTCCATCCCGTAGAGTGCCTTTACGGCCTCGCCTGCAGCCTTGCTTATCAATGCTTCAATATTCATATTGTCTGATTTTTGGGTGCAAAGGTACAAAAAAACACGGATTATATGGATGATAAGGATGGTTTTTTCACGAAAAAGGCGAAATAATCCTGATAATCCATGTAATCCGAATGTCAGAAACAGTTATTTCCTGCTCGACAGAAACAGTCCCCCGAATGTCAACAACCCGTTCAGCATCAGCAACTCATACCCGAAATGATAGCCCCACAGTTGTTGTGCTGTCACATCAAGTCCATAGCAGAGCAAGGGCGAGGCGATGCAGATATATGGCACCAGTCTGTCTTGGGGCTGCCTCTTTGTGAAAAGCCCGAAGACAAACAGTCCAAGCAACGGTCCGTATGTATAACTGGCCAGAATATAGATTGCGTCGATGAGCGAGGTGGAGTTGATCTGACGGAACAAGATGATGAACAGCATGAAGAAGAAACACATAGCGATATGCGTCCTTTTTCGTAGTGATTCATCATGAGGCTGTCTGCGGATATCCACACAAAAACAGGTTGTTAACGAGGTCAGGGCAGAGTCGGCACTCGAAAACGAGGCGGCAATAATTCCGATGGCGAAGAGTATTTGTAGAAACTGTAAATCAGCAGTGCCTTGGATATAAGTAGGCAATAGTTCATCGCCTTTGAGACCTGTGCCAAGTACCATCGTCAGCAGTACGCCAAGAAAGAGAAACAGCAGATTGGCTGGTACGAAGGCCACCCCATACGAACACATATCCTTCTGTGCATCGCGCAACGTCTTGCAAGTCAGGTTCTTCTGCATCATATCCTGATCCAGTCCCGTCATCACAATGGCGATAAAGGCACCACTCAGGAACTGTTTCCAGAAGTGCTGGGGCGACAGCCAGTCATCAAACACGAAGATACGACTCATCGGACTGTCTGCTACCACCTTGACTGCCTCGCTGAGGGTGAGGTTCAGGTGAGAGACTACCGATAGGATGATTAGAATAAGGGCCGTAAATAGGCAGAGTGTCTGGAAGGTATCCGTAAATACCAGTGTGCCAATGCCTCCACGTCGTGTGTAGAGCCATATCAGCAGTACCATCACCACCACATTCACTATAAACGGAATACCTGCTGGCTCGAACACAAACTGCTGGAGGATGATACAGACCACATAGAACCTGACTGCTGCTCCCGTCATCTTCGACAACAAGAAGAAACTGGCTCCCGTCAGATAGGAACGCTCTCCCAAGCGCTGGCCTAAATAGGTGTATATGCTCGTGAGGTTCAGACGGTAATAAAGCGGTAATAGCACAAAGGCAATCACCAGATAGCCCACGATGAAACCCAGACACATCTGCAAATAGGTCATCTGTGACGAGAGCACCATTCCTGGCACAGAGACGAAGGTGACACCCGAGATGGATGCGCCCACCATTCCGAAGGCCACCATATACCAGGGTGCCCTGCGGTTGGCACGGTAGAATGTCTCGTTGTCGGCTTTCCTGCTGGTCAGACGACTGATGCCGAAAAGCACGGCAAAATAGAGTACGACGGTAATCAGAATGCTCATACTTTGGCAAAAGTACATATTTTTGGGGAAAGAACGAAACATTTTATGATAAAAAGTTGTATCTTTGCACCATAAATTGATAATAAACAACAAGACTATGGAACAGAAACGAGTAACCCCTGAGCGGATTTCACATTTGGAGAAGAATGAGATTTTTGTGTTTGGCAGCAACCTCGCTGGGGCACACGGTGGAGGTGCGGCCCTGTTGGCCTACCGTAAGTTTGGCGCCATCTGGGGACAGGGCGTGGGACTGCAAGGACAGAGTTATGGCATTCCCACGATGCAGGGCGGTGTGGAGACCATCAAACCCTACGTCGATGAGTTCATCGCCTTCGCCAGGCAGCACCCCGAACTCACCTTCCTCGTCACCCGTATCGGTTGTGGCATAGCCGGCTTCACCAACGAACAGATCTCCCCCCTCTTCTCCGAAGCCCACCATGTCGACAATATCGTCCTCCCCTTAGGCTGGTGATAGTCAACTAATTTTACTTTTCGCATATTGGACTCCATTTTGCGCTCTGCCTAGGAAACAAGTGTTCCCGCACTGGGAAAATTTTGCTGCCTAGGCAGGCCGCAAATTTTGTCTCCTTATTGACAATGCAAGGATACTGCACATTTGTAAAATTTTATTCCCTCTGCCCATAGGATTGCAGTTCTGACGGATGGCAGATGGCAGTTAGCGCTAATTGCCATCTGCCATCCGCCATCCACTGCTTGCAAAACTTTGCCCCAAATCTAGGGCAGACCATTTTGGAAGTTCATTTATATGCCCCAGACCTGGGGGAAATCATTCCGACCTCGGAAAAACGTGCCTCAGATTTGAGGGAAGATTCTACCCCCTGGGCATAAACGTGCCTCAGATTCAAGGCAAATAATTCCAACCTCGGAAAATCTTCCCTCAGATTCAGGACAGATTTCCCCCCACCGTGCATAAATATGCCTCAGATTCAAGGCATATAATTCCGACCTCGGAAGATCTTGCCCCAGTTCTGGGTGAAGATTTTGCATCCCGTGCAAAGTTATGTCCCAGATTTGGGGCAGATTTTTAGAAAACAGAAGTGATATGTGTGGATATTTCAGGCTGATTATTGCATATTCAAAATGATTTCTTTGTTTTCTCATGCTTTTCACCCCCAATCCCAAATGAGTTGTCCTATATTTCTGCCTAAACGAATCTTTTTTGAAAATCCTTCCACAAATATTTGTTTTTTTCGGATATAATTCTTATCTTTGCCCCGTCAATTAACATTACCAGTGTGGGTAAGTCGTTACATTAATAACTAAAAAAGAATGAAAAGATCTATTATACTTATCTCGATAATTATCGCTTCTGTATTGCCGGTTCTGGCGCAGAACATGAAAGTCATCAGTTTTAAGTTGTTGGAAAACGACCTGACTGCCAACCGTTATGGAACCTCAAAGACGGACCAGAACGGAGAGACCGCAGCCCTTATCAAGATTGTTACACCAGAGAAGGGTTTCACTTTCGATGGAGGCTCTCTTGGCGTGGTGGCAACTGAGGATCATACAGGTGAGATTTGGCTTTATGTGCCTCGTCGCGCCCAGAAACTCATCATCCAGCATCAAGACTATGGAGTATTGCGTGATTACTTCTATCCGATACCTATCGAAGGTGGCAGAACTTATGAGATGCTGATTGACATTGGCACAGGACGTTATGCTACGATTCTGTCAGGCTTGGCACAAGCCGATGTATATGTTGATGGGGAACTATGCGGACAATCTCCCGTTAAAAAGTATTTGAGTTATGGGCGCCACACGATTCGTGCCACCAAAGACCGATATGAGGGAGAAGCCACAACCACCATCACAACAAATGAGGATCAGGACATTCGCATCATTCGTGTGGATATGCAGGACATGAGCCATCTTTATGGCAATGTCACCGTTAAGACAGAAAACAATGCTGACATCTATTATAATGGGAAATTGGTGGGTACTGGTGAATGGCAGACTCAGTTGCGTGAAGGCAATTATACTGTCGAGACCCGCAAGGCAGACAGCGACCCGTCAATGACATCCTTTTCAGTCGTTGCCCAACGTCAGAACGACGTCAAGGCCACTGCCCCTACACCTCATACGGGGTGGCTCAGCATCTATACTCGTCCCCGTAATGTCAAGGCGACATATAACGGCTCGCACCTTTTCAATCTGACAGAAGTACAGACCATGCCAGTAGGAACCTATCAGATGGAGTTCACCCGCAAAGGCTATGTCACCCAAAATCATGAGTATACCGTCCGTCGCAACGAGACCAACAGCGACACAATCACCCTTCAGCGAGTGACATACGTAAAGCCTGTTGCCTTTTATTTTGGTGGAGCCTTCACGGCCCGTACGCTTTCTGGAATAACTGGAATTCTGGGTGCAGTTTTCTATCGTCACGACTTACAGGCCAGTTATACCTTTGGTCTGACAGAGTCGGACATCATCTATTGGGAAGGAAATATGAACACAGCCACCAAATATAAGATGCAGACGATAGGCATAAAATATGGCTATCAGATCCCTTTGATGCGCCAGTTGGCCATTACACCACAGATAGGTTACAATTACAACTTCCTTTCTGCCAATGCAGCACAGACAGGTAACACCACTTATGGCGATAATGCCTCGTCAAGTGCCCTCGCCCTTGGAGTCAAGTTGGTGGTCGTCCCTATGCAGCACCTCTATTTCTTTGCTGCGCCTGAATACGCATTTACCCTTTCGAAAGACAATCTGTTTACAACAATAGCCGACAATACCAATGTCACCAGCGACGGATTTGCTGTTCATGTGGGCTTGTTGGCAAACTTTTAAATGTATCAAGTATGAAGAAAAGTATTATTTATCTGATAACAATCCTATCACTGATGGCTTGTAGTGGTGGTGATGATGGTGGTGGAAACACTCCATCGGGTGGTTCGGAATATCTGGATGGAGAAATCAAGATGTCTGACAATACCACAGCCATCCTAAGCATTAATGCAAGCCAGAATTGTCAGTGGGTCATCACATGGAGTGATTCTGGAATCCAGAGTGTTTCTCCTACAACAGGTCGAGGCAGTCGCGAGGTGACAATCAAATTAGAGGAAAATCCTTCCTTTAAGTCAGAAAGATCTATGATCATCAGGTTATCCAATGTCAGCGAAACCATTCTGAGACCTATGACCATCACCCAGCCAAAAAGTACAGAATATGTAAAGTTGACTCCTTCATCCTTACCAGACTTCTCAAATGCAGGAGGCTATCAGGATATCACTATCACAAGTAACACTACTTGGAATGTAAGTGCTTCAAAGGACTGGGTGAAGTGTAGTGTTGACAAGGATGGAAACAATGCCCGAGTAAGAATTACAGTAGATCCAAATACAGATAAGGAAGAGCGTGAGGCTGTGGTGGAATTTAAAGGTGAAGTAGTTGTGGAGAAACTAACTATTAAGCAGGAAGGCAATACAGCCACCACTTTCTCCGTCCTGCAAATAACGGAGGTAACAAAGAATGGTGCAGTTGTGAAGTTCTCATACGATGCAGGCAGTTCCGTTACATCCTATGGCGTCTGCTATGCCAAAATCGACAATCCGGATTTATCCAATGCCCTTGGGAATGTCTCAGAAGTTGGGACTTCCAAACAGTGGACGGCATCCCTGACATTGACAGGGCTTGAACCAAATTCCGTCTATTATGTCAGGGCCTACGTCATCACTGCAATGGGTACACAATACAGCGAAAGCCAGTCGTTCACCACAGCCAGCGGATGGCCAGGAGGAGACGATAATGTCACGCCGAATATATAAGGTACGACAATAAACAAGAATAATTGTTCTTTGAAAGGTATGAATAAGGATTTACTATATCATTATACTTCAGCAGATGCATTTGTCGGAATGATAAATGGTGGGAAGGCTATAGCGTCAAAATGTGGCTCAAAAGATATAGAAAAGAGTCTTTTGTTTTGGGCAAGTAGTGTCTATACGATGAACGATCCATCTGAGATGTTTTATGGCTATGACAAAGTAACTGAAATGATTAAAAGAGCGGACGATAAGAAAATCCTAACTTCATATTATGATCAGATTGTTATTTCAGACTATACAGAAGGACAGAAGGCAAAGTTCTTTATGGACCATTTCTTTAACGTAGAGAAGACTCCCTTTGTTATTTCTTTTTCTCTTAGTAAAGAAACTGAAACAGAAAAAGACAATGATGAAGAATTGTTTATGTTGTCTATGTATGGGGATTCTGGAAGAGGTGTTCGTTTAGGATTTGATATAGATTTAGTGTCGACAAAAGAAAATGGGGACAAATCAGAGGTACTTATCTTTCCTATTTGCTATGATGATGAAAAAATAGAAGATATTCTTTATCCTATTTTACTACAACAAGTAAAAGACTCATATAAAAGACTTGAGACTATTAAAGATGCAGAAGGCATTGTATGGGAAAAAGTTGTTTCCATCGCTTCAATCTATATGATGTTTTGTTCTTTAATTAAAGACCCGAACTATAGAAAAGAAAACGAATGGAGAGTCATTACCCACTCACATAATGCATCCTTGACTGATGTAAAAATTAGAACACGCGGCACATTGATAGTTCCATACGTTGAATTGTTTATTCCTATCAGATATCTTAGGGAAATAATTGTAGGCCCTTGTTGTGACTTTGATCTCCAGAAACGTAGCATCGAATTGACACTGAAGTCTTTTGGCATTGACATAAATACGATTAGAATAGAGAAATCGAGAATACCCTATAGAAATATGTAATATGATTATGATAAACATTAAGAAGTTATTTATGATGATGGCATTAGTATTTTGTTGTACTAATGTTAAAGCATATGATTGTGAAGTCAATGGTATCTATTATAACTTAAATAACGATACACATACGGCAGAAGTAACTAAAAAGACTGAGCGTGGAAATAGTTATTCTGGCGATGTCGTTGTACCACAATCTTTCTTGTATAGCAATAAGACTTATACCGTTAATGCTATTGGTTCAGGGGCTTTTAGTTATAGTGACAACTTATTATCAGTGATTTTGCCTAATAGTATAAAAACCATTGGAAGTAATGCTTTTTCTGGCTGCAAGAATTGTAAATCTATAGAAATCCTCAATGGTGTAACATCAATCAAAGACGGAGCTTTTTCCGGATGTACAGGTCTTACTTCATTAACAATCCCCCAAAGTGTTTCAAGTATTGATGATTACTCATTTGATGACTGTGGCTGTAATATGGAGTCAATTGTTGTAGATGCGAGCAATTCATATTTCGATTCTCGTAATAATTGTAATGCAATTATAAGAAAATCTGATATGAAATTGCTTTTAGGCTGTAAGAATACGGTAATTCCAAATGGAGTTAAGAAAATCGGAAGATGGGCCTTCATGCGTTGTGTTGATTTGAAATCTATTAACTTTCCAACAAGTTTGATAGAAATAGGAGAAGATGCATTTTATGGATGTTCAGGCCTTACGGAACTATCAATCCCATCAAGTGTAACTAAATTTGGAGGAGGTGGAAATCCTTTTAAACAGTGTGGAGGATTACAGTCAATATCTGTTGACATTAACAATCCCGTTTATGATTCCCGTAACAATTGTAATGCAATCATAAAGAAGTCAGACGATAGGATTATTCGTGGTTGTAATAATACAGTAATTCCTAATAGCGTTGTATCTATCGGCTTTAGTGCCTTTTCGGAATGTGATCAACTATACACAATAAATATTCCAGATGGGGTTAATACTATTGAAGATTATGCATTTGATGGCTGCAAAAAACTATCTTTAGTCGTTTCTGAGATAGTTAATCCGTTTGATATTTCTGATAATGTGTTCAATGGTATTGCTTCTAATGCTATTTTACAAGTTCCTCAAGGTACCAAAAGCCTATATCAGGCTTTTACAGGATGGACCAAAAATTTTAAAGAAATAATTGAAGTTAGTGCCGTAACTTATTCTTTATCAATCAAAGCAACAGGCAATGGCTCTGCATCATATAATGGCAGTAACATAAAAAACAAAACGAGCACGTTTTCAGTGGACGAAAGAACCAATGCAACGATAACGTTCAGTCCAGATAACGGATATAGAATTAAGAGCGTGAAAGTTAACAGTACTGATGTCACTTCGAGTGTATCAAACAGTTCATACACCGTCAGCAATATCAGTAGAAACACTACTGTTGAGGTAGAGTTTGAGGCTATTCCTTCAAATCAATACAAATCATTAGACGATTATATTCAGGAATTAACAACCACTACCGTTGATGATGGCGAGTTTATTCAGATAAGTCCAAAGATAACGAATATAAAGAAAATATATGTTGATTTGACAAAAGGCACGACAGATAACAAGTATTGCTATATGTGGATATATAATGAAAGCATTACAAGGATTATAGGAATATCTTCTGCTTTGCAATCATCAAGTACAAATCTGAATATCGGCGATAATTGGTATAGCATAAAGAAATTTGCTGATGATGAAACATATAGTTGGTTATATTATAACCCAGACAATAGTAATGAGGTAATAATAGATGTTGAGCAATATCTTGGTGGTTATGGCTATATTGAAAAATGGCAAAAGAACTTTGGAACATCATGTGTAGTAAACATCGTTACAAATCAATATAAGTCCTTGGATGATTATATTAGAGAATCATCCACTACAACCGTTGATAATGGCGAGTTTATTCAGATAAGTCCAAAGATAACGAATATAAAGAAAATACATGTTGATTTGACAAAAGGCACGACAGATAACAAGTATTGCTATATGTGGATATATAATGAAAGCGTTACAAGGAATATTGGAATATCCTCTGCTTTGCAATCATCAAGTACAAATCTGAATATCGGCGATAATTGGTATAGTATAAAGAAATTTGCTGATGAAGAAAAATATAGTTGGTTATACTATAACCCTGACAATAGTAATGAGGTAATAATAGATGTTGAGCAATATCTTGGTGGTTATGGCTATATTGAAAAATGGCAGAAGAATTTTGGAACATCTTGTATTGTAAACATCATTACTGGAAACTCGGATATTCCTCCAACGACCTATACTTTGTCTATCAATGTCATGGGTAATGGCTCTGCTATTTATGATGGAACATCCATAAAGAATAGAAGCGCCTCATTTACTGTGAATGAGGGAACTGATGCCACGATTAGTTTTATTCCAAATAATGGGTATAGGATCAAGAGCGTAAAGGTGGACAACTCTGATGTCACCTCAAATCTATCGGGTAATACATATACCGTTAGCAATATCAGCAGCAATATAACTGTGGAGGTGGAGTTTGAGATTATACCGCCTACCATTTATACATTGTCTATCACGGCAACGGGCAATGGCTCTGCTTCGTATGATGGAACATCAGTAAGAGGTAAATCGAACACATTTAATGTGGAGGGTGGCACTTCTGCAACAATAACATTCAGTCCGGATAATGGTAACAAAATCAAGAGCGTTAAGGTGAATAATACAGATGTTATTTCTCAGGTGATGAATAACTCGTATACCGTCAGCAACATCAGTGGTAATACCATAGTGGAAGTGGAATTTGAAGAGATCATTTCTGAATTGACTTACGCTGGTATTTATTACAAAGTAGAATCAGAAGCCCAACAAACGGTAAAGGTTGTAAGTGGAGATTACGGACTATCGCTAGAGGTGCCAGCATCATTCACAGCCAAGAATAAGGAATGGAATGTGGTTGGCGTTGAGGCTGAGGTGCTGGACAATCCAGAATTGGCTGCCATTATCTGGAATCCGGATGTGGCGTTTAGTGGGAAGGTCAATAATCCCAATCTGCTGCTGTATGTGAAAGACAAGAAGTATGCCCCTGAGGATATTAAGAATGTCGTTGTGAATGGTGAGGCTGAGATTATTGAACTGATAGATGCTGAAAACGGCAATAACTTCTATTGCCCACAGACATTCAAGGCAAAGCGTATCAGTTATGTTCACCGTTACAGCATGAAGACAGGATTCAAGACCTGTCAGGGTTGGGAGACGATTGTACTGCCATTCGATGTTGCAACCATCCTTAGTGCTACTGGTACGGAGATTGTTCCGTATTCTGCATGGCAACAGGGTAGCAATAGTCGTCCGTTCTGGCTCTACTCTTTGAATAGCGACAGATGGAAAGCGGAAAGCAGTATCAAGGCCAATTTACCTTATATTATTAGTATGCCTAACAATGAGGAATATGAAGCTTCGTATAATCTGTCTGGTGACATTCAGTTTACGAGTAGCAACGTACAGGTGATATCTTCTGAAAATCTGTCTGCCGGCAAGTGTGGCAATAAGCAACTGGTGCCGAACTACCAAAACAAGGTGGCTTCGCAGGATATTTATGCGCTGAATGTGAACAGCCAGTTGAATACGAATACCGATACGTCAGTGGAGGGTAGTGCCTTTATCCGCAGTCTGCGACAGGTTCGGCCTTTTGAGGCTTATATGGCAATTGAAGACAATGCAGGAGCAAGGCGTGCCATTCCTGTATTCGATGACGATGCGACAGGTATTCCGTCAATACCCGTATCAATTGACAGGAGAAATGATGCCATCTATAATCTGAATGGCCAGCGAGTCAATTCAATGTCTCGTGGAGTCTACATCCAAAACGGCAAAAAGATCATTAAGAAATAGAAAACAAGTATGAAGAAAGTATTATTGACAGCGATGATGGTCGCTTTGAGTGTGGGGGTGAATGCCCAGACAGAGAAAAGACAAGTAGTGGAAGAAGGTGGTACAGGCCCGTTCAAGTCGGAAGTGGTGGGAGATGCCTCCTGCCCTGGTTTCACGGTGTATCGCCCTCAGAACCTGAAAGAGGTGGTGGCGAAGCAGGGGGCTCTGCCTGTGATCGTCTATGCCAACGGTGCCTGTTTCAACAACAATGTGGAGATGCGCCTGTTGCTGAGCGAGGTGGCCTCCTACGGTTATGTGGCAGCAGCCATCGGTCCTTACGACGAAGCCGATGTGATGGCTCAGTGGAGGGGTGTCTTGAAGTCCGCCTATCCTGAAACTAAGGGTGATGTGATTATGGCGAATGGTGAGAAGATCCTGCCGATGACTGCCGAAGAGAAGAAGGCCCAGCAGGAGGAGCAGGCTCGTCAGCGTGAGGAAGCCGCCAAGAAAGCCAAGAAAAACAAGAAGCAGCAGGCTCCTGCAGCCCCACAGTTCAGCACGTACCCAAAGATGCTGTTGGAGGTGCTCGACTGGTTGACAGAGCAGAATGCCAAGCAAGGCTCAGAATACTACCATTGCCTCGCTTTGGATTATGTGGCAGCGATGGGTCAGTCGTGTGGAGGTGCCCAGGTGCTGGGTGTTGCCTATGATCCCCGTATCAAGACTTGTGTGATGCTGAATTCAGGTATCGGTGATATGGAGATGATGGGTACTACGAAGGAGAACCTGAAAAACCTCCATACCCCGATGTTCTATATGATTGGTGGCCCTGGCGACATCGCCTATGCCAATGCACAGAAGGACTATGAGCGCATTGCTGACAATATCCCTGTGGTGATGTTGAACTCGAAGGATGGTCATAGCGGCACCTATTACGAGAAGTATGGCGGCAACTATGCCAAGGCTGTGGTAAAATGGCTCGATTGGCAGTTGAAAGGTCAGGTAGGACAGTCCGCCCTCTTCCTCGACGACGAATACTTGAAGATGAAGTTCCCAGAGTGGCAGGGCGTTCGGAAGAATTGGTAAAAAAAAGAACTCACTGAGGATCATCCCCAGTGAGTTCTTTTTTATGGTTTGCTTATTCATTTTACTTTGGCGTTCTTTTCCAAGGTCCAGTCCTTGCGCTGCAAGATGGCTGGGCTGTCGCCAACGAACATCTTGGATGCTTCCTGGTTGCCTTTCAGTTGCCAGTCGAGCCAGGCACGGGCCACGATGGCAAACTCACCACCATTGGGCTGGTTGTAGGTGCCTCCGTGTCCTACGGGCAGGTTACAAGCAATGGCTGGCACGTGGTCAATCCGCTTGAAGTCGTCCATACCATTGTTGTAGGCGATATCCGTCTCGCCACCCAGGATGTAGATGATGGGGCAGTGGATCTCTTTCAGTTTGGCTTTTGGCACACTGGGCATTCCTGGCATACGTCTTTGACCGCTGCCGCCGTCCTCCGGCTGCTCAAACAGTCCGCTGTTGCAGATCATAATCGAGGTGACACGTGGGTCGAAGCAGTTGAAGAGGGCCTGCAAGCCACCACACGACATACCTGAGATACAGATGTTCTTCGTGTCGATCTTTTGGTAGAACGGACTGTTCTTGTCGGCATTCTGCGCAAAGGCCCAGTCCATCGATTCTACCTGCTGTTCTGAGCGCGACTGGTTGCCACGACCCATACCGCCCATACCACGAGGCGCATCTGCCTTTGGCATGATACCTGTAGCCAACACGAGGTAGCCGTAGGAGGCGATGTCGTTGAGGAATTTTTCGTGTCCACGTGGTGAGTTAGCACATCCACCATTACCCCATACCAGCACAGGCAGGGCTTTCTTGGCATTGAACACGGAGAGATCCTTCGGAGCGAAGATGGTGTGCTCGTTGAAGCCTTCTACTTCGTACATCACGGCTTTGTAGGGACCAGTTCCGCCTTCTTCGAGAACGGTCGGCTCGGTTTGGGCAAACATGCTTGTACTCAGGGCGAATGCAAGCGTTAACGTCATAAACAATTTCTTTTTCATAAGGCAGTTAATTATTAATGATTGATGACGGTGCAAAGATACGAAAAAAAGGAAAAGAAACCAAATAATTATGAATTTATTTATACCTTTGCACCCGAGATGAACATCCGAGACAGACAGATATTGCAGATTGCACTGCCATCGATCGTGTCGAACATCACCGTGCCGTTGCTGGGGATGATCGATGTGGCGATTGTGGGCCACATGGGTAGTCCTGTCTATATCGGAGCAGTGGCTGTGGGCTCGATGATCTTCAATCTGGTCTACTGGCTGTTTGGTTTTCTCCGTATGGGGGCCAGCGGATTGACGGCACAGGCGTTAGGGCGAAGGGACTTGACAGAAGTCACAAGATTATTGGTACTTTCGGTGGACGTGGCCCTTGGCATTGCCCTGCTGCTGATCATACTTCAAGTGCCGCTGAAATGGCTGATGTTCTGGCTGATAGGGCCGACGGCAGATGTCGTACCATACGCCACGACCTACTTTTATATCGTCATCTGGGGAGCGCCTGCCTCATTGGCGCTGTTCAGTTTGATGGGCTGGTATATCGGTATGCAGAACACACGGATACCGTTGTTCATCAGTATCATGCAGAATGTGGTAAACATCCTGGCTTCGCTTACGCTGGTCTATGGCTTCGGCATGAAGATAGAGGGTGTAGCGTTGGGAACAGTCATTGCGCAATACGCAGGATTATTAGTAGCATTAGGGTTGCTGGCGAAGTATTATGGTAGATTGAGAGTGCACAGGGGGACAGGCACTTTGTGCTTTGGCGAGACACATAATGCCAGTCCCCTTTTGCACTTTTTCGCCATCAATCGCGACATTTTTTTGAGGACGCTCTGTTTAGTGGCAGTGAACCTCTTCTTTACCTCAGCGGGTGCCCGTCAAGGGGCTGTCATCCTTTCTGTGAATACCGTGATGCTGCAACTCTATCTGTTCTTCTCCTATTTCATGGATGGTTTTGCCTACGCTGGCGAGGCGCTGTGTGGTAAGGCCTATGGCGCACATAATGGTACTGCTTTCCGAGAGACTCTTCGCAGATTGTGGATGTGGATGGTGATAGTCACTGCGGCCTATACCTTATTATATATAATAGGTGGTCATTGGATTGTCTCGCTACTGACAGATGAGCCTCAGGTGATAGAGACCTCTCGCGAATACCTCTGGTGGGCTTGGCTCATTCCTGTGGCGGGTTGCGTCGCCTTTATCTGGGACGGGGTCTTTATCGGTATGACTGCCACGAGAGGGATGCTAGTCTCGTCGTTCCTTTCCGCCCTCATCTTCTTCGCTGTCTATTACTTATCACTTATCACTTATCACTTCTCACTCCATAATCATGGATTGTGGTTGGCGCAGGTAGTTTATCTCGCCATGAGAGGCATTATCCAGACAATTTGGTACAGATTAAGATTAATTAACGCGATTTGATGCAAGATTTTCGACCCTTAGGGGTTTATATAAAAAAAGAACATAAAAAATAAGATAAGATGAAAGTTAGATTCTATCGTTGGTACAATGCCGTTTTGACAGCCCTGCTTTCGATGTTGGGGTATGGGTGCTCTTCTGATGAGCCAATGGATATGTATGGTACGCCTGTGCCTGAATATGGTGCTCCTCATGCTGACTATATCGTGAAGGGTCTGGTGACAGATGAAGCAAACACGCCCATTCAGGGCATCAAGACATCGTTGAAACAGATCTGGCAGACAGATGCAGGACCTTATGTCTTTGGTATTGATTCTATACAGACGAGCGAGTCGGGTAACTTCCAATTGAAGAGTAATGGGATACCGGCAGGACAAAACAAGTTGATTGTCGAGGATGTCGACGGTGAGGCCAATGGTGGTGAGTTCCTCAGTGATACGCTTGATGTGGACTTCAATAAGGCTGTCCAGACGAAAGAAGGCGACGGCAGATGGTATGGGGGCGTCTATGAAATCACTCAGGATGTGAAACTGAAAAAGAAGCCATGAAGCCCACGCCCCTGACACTGAAGAAGAAACTCGCCCTCGAACTTTGGCGGCAACAGGAGAACATCGTTCGAAAGGAACATCCCCTGAAACAGTTGTTCTGGGAGTGTACCCTGCGCTGTGACTTGAAATGTCGGCACTGTGGGAGTGACTGTAAGATGCAGTCGGAGAGTAAGGATATGCCGAAGGAGGACTTCTTAAAGGTGCTTGATGGTATCGCTGCCAAGACCGATCCCCACAAGGTGTTTGTGATTGTCTCTGGCGGAGAACCGTTGATGCGACGCGATATTGAGGAATGTGGCAGAGCCATCTATGAAAAGGGTTTCCCCTGGGGGATGGTGACCAATGCCCTGCATCTGACACCCCAGCGCTGGCAAGGACTTCTGCGGGCAGGCATCCACTCGATGGCTATCAGTCTCGATGGCTTAGAACCAGACCATAACTGGATGCGTGGCAACGTCCAGAGTTTCCAGATGGTGAGTCAGGCGATAGAAATGTTGGTGGCTACCGAAGGTTTCCTCTTCGATATCGTCACCTGTGTGAACCGTCGCAACTACTCAAAACTGAATGATATCAAGGAGTTTCTGATAAGCAAAGGCGTAAAGCGTTGGCGACTCTTTACTGTCTTTCCCGTAGGTCGTGCAGCCCTCGATCCTGATATGCGACTGACAAACGAGGAGTTTCGAGGGGTATTTGATTTTATCAAAGAGGTACGCAAAGAGGGTAGGATCCGGGCTGACTATGGCTGCGAGGGATTCTTGGGCAACTATGAGGGCGATGTGCGCAACCGTTTCTTCTCCTGTCAGGCAGGTATCACGGTAGGTTCCGTGATGGCTGACGGTTCAATTGCGGCCTGCGCCAGTATCCGGGCTGACTACAACCAGGGGAATATCTACAAGGATGACTTTATGGAAGTCTGGGAGAACCGTTATGCAGCCTACCGCCATCGGGAATGGATGCGTACGGGCGAGTGTGCTAATTGCCCCTATTTCCGCTATTGTCAGGGGAATGGGATGCATCTTCGCGACGGAGAAGGTCGTCTGCTGCTCTGTCATCTGAAGCGTCTACAGTAAGGGTGTCTTCTCCTTCAAAGACGGCACGGATGCTGTCGGAATAACTCTCTTCCATATATCTTTTAGGCACGGCACCGTAGCAGGCGGCAAAGACAAAAGCCGTTGCCCCGAAGCCTAATAGCGTTAGCATCTTAGTGATGGCTCGTTTCTTGAATAGGTTGATTTTCATGCTTTTGGAATTTTTGGCAAAGATAGACAAAATCCTTCGTTCTACCAAGAAACTGCTCCATAAAGTTACTTAAATCTGTTAAATAACCATAAATCTTATCACTTTTCACTTGTCACTTTTCACTATTACTTATAATCTTCTTACCTTTGCAGTCCGATTTAGGGGAAAGACTTAGAATCCCCGTGAAATGTTGTGTGAATAGCGGCGTCTTTGGCCGGGCGAAGTGGTTCGTGAATCAGCGTTTCTTACGTTCGTTAGACTTGCAGCCGGGTTTAGACTCTCGGATGTGGGTTTATGTGCGTACATTAATTATTAGGTTAAACTGTTTTTTAGTAGTAAAATTAAAAATGAACACTTTAAGTTACAAGACTATTTCCGTGAACAAGGAAACAGCGAAGAAGGAGTGGGTGGTGATCGACGCCACAGACCAGGTCGTTGGTCGTCTCGCTTCAAAGGTAGCCAAACTGATTCGCGGAAAGTACAAGCCAACTTTCACTCCGCATGTTGACTGCGGTGACAACGTTATCCTTATCAATGCCGATAAGGTGGTATTCACTGGTAAGAAAGAGACCGATAAGGTCTATACCCGTTACACAGGCTATCCCGGTGGTCAGCGCTTCCAGACTCCTGCCGAACTTCGCAAGCGCGAGGGTGGTGTCGAGAAGTTCCTCCGTCACGCCGTGAAGGGTATGCTGCCAAAAGGTCCCCTCGGACGCAGCCTGCTGAACAACCTCTACATTTATGAGGGTACAGAACATCCGCACGAGGCTCAGAAGCCGAAGGCAATTGATATTAACCAGTATAAATAATAAGGAAAGATGGAAGTAATTAACGCAATAGGTCGTCGCAAGAGTTCTGTAGCCC
>JAGCRH010000091.1 GCA_017964785.1 Prevotella sp. | reverse complement strand
GAAAATAATAGGAGAACATTTGTAATGATGCAACTTTTTCCTTCCTCCTTACGTCTAACAGATAGAAACTTTTAAAGAAACGATTATGATACTCTCAACAACCCCACAAATTGAAGGTCACACCATCCGCGAGTACAAAGGTATTGTGACAGGTGAAACCATTATCGGTGCTAACATGTTCAAGGATCTGTTTGCTGGCATCCGCGACATCGTAGGTGGTCGTGCTGGCGCTTATGAGAAAGTGCTTTCCGAAGCCAAGGACACCTCCATGCAGGAGATGATGCAGCGTGCTCAGGCTCTTGGAGCCAATGCCATCGTAGGCATCGACATCGACTATGAAACCGTTGGTGCTAACGGCTCGATGCTCATGGTAGCCACCAGCGGAACAGCCGTAGTCATCTAAATTGTTGTTAATGTTTGGTGTAAAAGTACGAATCACAGCCATTCGCCAGACAGTCTATGAGGACTTGATGGCGAAATACGAAAACCCTATTGAGCATACTTGCGATGTCAAGGAGGGGCAGCAGTGGATTTCCATCGACGGCCAGAAGCCTGAAGGAATGTGTCCTGCAGCATGGTATTCCATGCGGGAGTTCGTGGAGTCGCTGGCCCGAGGCGAGGGCAATTTTTACGACGGATGGATGAAGAACCCGATGAGTGCAATGATCAGTTGCAACGATGGCTTCCGTCCGTTCAGTTTCTATATCGAACTCGACGATAGTCAAGTGATAGAATAAGTTGTATTACAATTTCACACTTGAAATGTCGACGAGACCGTTGACAATAGCGTAGATGGTAAGACCTGCGGGAGAGTGAATTTGCAGTTTGCGAGCGATATTACGACGATGAGTGATGACGGTATTCACGGAGATGCAGAGCCGGTCGGCAATCTCCTTGTTCTGTAAGCCTTGCACGACACCGATGATCACATCCTTCTCGCGATCGCTGAGGGCTTCGCTGTTGTCCTGCCCACCCTTGAAGACCATCGCTGAGATGTTCTTCGAAACATCGTCCTGTCTGGTCAGTCGCTCCAAGCGCTTGATGGCTGGTGTAAAGATTTGGTCCTCGACCTCTGCATGCTGGCAAAGCCATTCCTCGTTGTTGTAGATATCGTAGAGGGTGGCTGTCAACTGATTATTATGGAGGGCGTCGCCAGGCAGATACTTAATGATCATGAGTTTCAACTCACGTAGGATCTTGTCTGTTTGTTCGTGGTTCTTCGAGAAGGTTTCCACATTATAGTCGTTCATGGGACGACCTTCTAACAATGACTCGACATAAGGGAAGAGTGTTTTCTCCTCGTACTTCATGTGACGACGGATCTCCTGTGCGTAACCCTCGTACAGTTTCATGATGAGCATCCCCAGAGGGTCGTCCTCGTTGATGCTCTCCTGTAACTCGCGACGAATAAAAGGCAATTGAAAGTCGAGGTAGTAGGTGTGGCTGGCTTTCAGGTAGTGCAACAGCGTGGGGACGCTGATTTGTTCATCGTTCTCAAAGTCACCATACCCATTAATAGTGAAATTGACTACCGCCAGAAATGTGTAGGTGTCCACATGATTCATTTCACATGTCTCGCTGACAGTCTTGTCGCCAAAGCCGAGGCTGATGCCAAATGAGCCTAAGGCCTGCAACACACTATAATTGTCCTTGATCAGCGTGATCATCTTATCGCCGGGTTCGTACATCTTCAAGTTCTTCATCTTGTCTACACCTTATTATATTATTGACGGTGCAAAATTAATCATTTCCTATGAAACACGCAAGAGGCCGAGAGCGATTTCATCATTTTTAGGTATTGTGGTATTTCTTTAAACTCCGTACCTTTGCACCCGGTTTTCAAAGACAACAACCAGAGATGAAAAGAATTGCATTCATATTAATAGTTTTGGTATCCTGTCTGACAGGATATGCTCAGGAGAGCAGTGCCGACAGTCTTCGTCAACAGAAGAAAGTATCGCGCTTCAGTGTGGGTGGCTATGGCGAGGCCAACTTCACCCGTAATTTTTTTAGTGACCACGTGAGCCGATACAGTCAGCCTGAGGAGCATAAGAACGACCCCAGTCATGGGCGCTTTGACATTCCCCATGCCGTCATCTATCTTGGGTATGACTTCGGCAAGGGTTGGTCGTTTGGTACAGAAGTTGAGTTCGAACACGGAGGTGCAGGAATTGCCTACGAGAAAGAAGATGAGGAAGGCGGCGAATGGGAACAGGAAACTGAGAAGGGTGGCGAGGTGGAACTCGAACAGTTCTGGCTTCAAAAGTCATTCGCACCATGGGCCAACATTCGTGCTGGACATATCGTGGTACCCGTAGGCTTGAACAATGCCCATCACGAACCATTGAGTTATTTCACCGTCTATCGTCCTGAGGGCGAGAATACCATCATGCCCTCTACGTGGCATCAGACGGGTGTGTCGTTCTGGGGGCGTTACAAGGACTTCCGTTATGAGGCTCAGTTTCTGGCAGGCCTGAATGCCGACCAGTTTACGAATGTGGGTTGGATTCACAAGGGTCATAAATCGCCGATGGAGTTCGATGTCGCCAATAAATATGGTGCTGCATTGCGCATCGATAATTATTCTGTACCCGGCTTGCGCATCGGACTGAGCGGCTACTATGGTCACAGTATTGGCAACACCTATCCCAACGATGCCAACGGCGCTGGTGCCACCTATAAAGGAAAAGTGGCTGTCGGATCCGTTGACTTCACCTATAATGCCCACAACTGGATTGTTCGCGGACAGGCAGACTACGGTTATCTGGGTGATGCTGCCGAACTGAAATATATGTATAACCGACTGAACTCCAAGTCGCCTTTCAAGCACTCTGCCTTTGTCAGCAGCAACGCCTACGCCATTGGTATCGAGGCTGGTTACAACATATTCTCGCAGATACAGAGCCTGCGCCAGAAAGGAGAACGTCTCTATCTCTTCGGACGCTATGAAGCCTACAATCCATATGCCAGTAAGACAAATGGCGTGAGTTACGACTACACGGAAGTAAAGCGGATGGTTGTTGGTTTCAACTACCACCCTATCCGTCAGATTGTCATCAAAGGCGAGTACTCCAAGCGGTTCTTAAAGAGCCTGTATAATGATGAGCCCTCAGTGAGTATCGGTGTGGCCTACGAAGGATTCTTTCTTTAAAAATCAACCAAATAAATAAGAACAAATGAAAAAGATTTTCTACTCTTTGGCCCTGATGATGGGCGTAATGACATTCACTGCATGTAGCAGTGACAGCGATGACAACGGTAACAACGACGACAATTCGTTTAGCATTGTAACTACCGCTCCTATCGTAGACGAGGACACTTATCCAGCCAACACCACTGCTGCAAACTATTCCAACAAAGCCTTCGGACAGGCCGCTATTGATGGTTGCATCGGACTGGTAGGTCAACTCGAAGCAGCCAACGCTACCATTGCCACTTCCAAACTCTCAGAGACCCATGAGGCTTATCTGCGCAAGGTGCTGGAAAATCTGGTGAGCAACGTGATTGTTCCCACCTACACCAAACTGGCCGACGAGACGGAGGCTTTGGAGAATACCCTCAACGGTCTGACCGTCAACAGCATCACCCAGGCAAAGATCAACAGCGCCTGCGATGACTTCAAACAGGCTCGTAAGTATTGGGAGCAGTCGGAGGCTTTCCTGATGGGTGCCGCCAGTGACTTCGACATTGACCCCACTATTGACTCCTGGCCTTTGAACCGCTCACTATTGCTGAGTTATTTCAATAACGGTATGGACGATGAGATGTTGGAAGATGCTACCATTTTAGGCTTCCACGCCTTGGAGTTTATCCTTTTCCGTGACGGTCAGCCTCGTAAGGTTGCAGAGTTGCAGGGTAACGACACCTACAAGAATTTCGAAAACATCAGCGGAGCACAGGAACTGGCATACGCCCAGACCATTTGTAAACTGCTGAAAGAGCGTTGCTTCCAGTTGCAGTGTGCCTGGGACGGTGGAGCCAATAGCAGTCGTCTGAGCGTTGTGAAGGCCGCTGGTCTGGACTATCAGACAGAGAAAGGTCTGTCGTTTGCCGACAACCTGACGAAGGCAGGCATTAGCGGTTCCAACAGCACATTTGCCAGTCTGAAATCTGCTATCGCCCAGGTGCTGAGTAATGATGAGGGTTCGTGTGTGGCTATTGCCAACGAGGTGGGTACGGCCAAGATTGCCAACCCCTTTGCCAATGGTGATGTGTCTTACGTGGAGTCACCTTATAGTTACAATTCTATCACCGACTTCCGCGACAATATCCGCTCTATCCGTAATGTCTGGCTGGGCTCTACCAATAAGTCAGCCAATCAATACAGTTTCCACACTTTCTTTGCTAGCGTCAAGCAAGAGTCTTTCAATAAGTCTGTGGAGAATGGCTATGTCTCAGCCATCGAGGCAATCAGCAATATGCCCTCACCCTTCGTGAAGTACTGCTGCACCATCTGGAACATCAACTTCGAGGATGACGAGGACTGGGAAACAGAAGAGTAATTGAACATTGATCATTGAACATTATATGAACAAATTATCACGACTATTATTCGTGAGCATGCTGGCAACCATAGTGTTGTCAGCATGTTCCGACGATAACGACAGCCTGAACGGCTTAGGAACGTTGACGCCAGAGGAACAGGCTTTTGGCAAGGCAACAGGCAACTTCACCGCCGAGGAATGGTATCCTGGCGGACAGTTAGGAACCACAGAGAAAGCCAGTTATTCGGCGCCTGCTCCGGCAGTAACCAATTTGGCCGGTATGGAGGAAGACTTCATCGTAGGTGAGGGCTTCTTCGAGAAACTCTACACCTTCGAACAGGAACCTCGCAAGGGCTTGGGACCGGCCTGGGTACGCAATTCTTGTATCGCCTGTCATCCCTCATACGGTCACGGCAAGCGTCAGACGGAATATCGTGCCAACCAGATAGGCAACGGCTATCTGCTGGTCATCTATCATCCCGACAACAATGCCTACATCAGCGAGGTAACGGGTATGCCGCAGACACAGGCCATGGCCCCGTTCAAGGCACCAATCGACGAGGATCAAATCTCGATTGAGTGGAAGCAAGTGACAGCGATGGAGAGCGGACTGCCCATGCAATTTGAGGATGGCGAGAAATATGCCCTCATCTATCCGGAGGTGCGCATCCCACAGTCGGCCTTCAACACCAATCCCAAACCAGAGAACTACGATGTACGTTTAGAGTCTACTATTGGTGTCTATGGTACTGGTCTACTCGATGCCATCAGCGACGAAGATATCGAAGCACAGTGGCTGGCAGAGTCGAAATATGTCGAACTGAATCCTGCCATGTGGGACAAGGAGGCTGGTGCTTTCAAAGCCTCTGCCTACTATTCAGCAGGTTATAACGATACTGGTACACATCGTGGCTCGCACGGTCCATTGAAACGATTCACCTACGCCATGACACGTGGTACGTTGCAGGACGGTGCCGGAGCCAATGCCATCTGGAACATCACCAATGTCACCCGTTCGGATCGTCACTGGCTCTACACCACACCCGCTTGGGCAAAGGCACAGAGCGAGGATGCGGAGGTCATCGCGTATATCAAGCAGCACGGTGCCGATGTGTCGAGCATCTTGCATCCCTATTATGCCGATGGTACCGACAAGGGTATCGCCGAGCGCGTGAACGAGATACTGAGTTGTTCTTCGATTGCCAAGAAGGAGACCTTCGATAAGTATCTGTTTAATGGTGCTCCCTACAATGGGCAAGACGAGATGAGCGACAAACAGTACTATCAGTTCATGGTATGGCATCGTGGACTGGCCGTGCCTGCTGCCCGTAATCTGAATGAGGCCGATGTGCAGCGTGGTAAGGAACTCTTCACTGAGATCGGCTGCGCCCAATGCCATCGTCCGTCGTGGAAGACGGGTTCCGACGATATGTGGGTCGATGCTGCTACCAAAGCCTATGCACAGAGCATTGGTAAGAGCGCTTCGCAGATATTCCCCAAATATCCCAACCAGACCATCTGGCCCTATACCGATATGGTGCAGCACCGTTTGTTCATGATCAACGATATCCGTACAGGCTGGTGTCGTACCACACCGTTGTGGGGACGTGGTCTGAGTCGCCAACTGACAGGTGCTGACGACAGATTACACGATTGTCGCGCCCGTACCGTCTTGGAGGCGATCATGTGGCATGCCTATTCGAAGCAGTCGGATGGCTATCGCGCCACGGAGAAGTTCTACTATCTGCCGAAGGCCGATCGTGATGCCATCATCCGCTTCATCGAATCCATCTGATGCGTAGATTCTGTTCCATACTCTATGCTGCGACTGTTGCCTTGGTCGTGAGTGCTGCCGAGCCCCAATCACTCAGCACGCTCCCCCGGGCAACAGCCGCCCATTTCTGTCAACTGCTGGTGTGCGACAATATGGGTACCGTCCAGTCGCTTAACAGTTATATCCACCGACAACCCTCCGACGCTTCCGACAGTCTCAGCGCCGCCCAGTCGTTCTGCACCTATATTTTTAATTATGGCGGTTGGCAGTCGTTGCGCATCTTCCCCCACGCAAAAACTAACGGAACCATTACATGGCATGCAGCCGACGAGCGCCTGCCTGATGATATAGATTCCGAACACCAGAAATACATCCACGATGTGTTCCCTCGTCTTATCGCCGAGATCGAGGCAGAGAATTGGTCGCAAGTCGATGCCTATATCGACCGTATGCTGAAATACCAGACAACCTTTGCATCAGTCCTCATACCATCACCTAATACCTATCATCCTTCACCTATTATCCTGTTCCTTCCCTTTGTCCTCTTTCTCGCCCTTCCTCTCATCAGCGTCATGCGGGTGAAAAGAGTCAAAGATACGAGATGATTATGTAATTATTGCACAAAAAGGGGAAATGATTTGGTGATATCAGTAAAAAACACTATATTTGCACCATAATTTCTAACATAAACCCTTTTTTCCAATGAAGACATTTCTAACTATCCTGGGTCTTGCCTGTACCCTTACCGTTGGTGCACAAAGCAAACAGGCTTTCGAGAAATCTGCCCTCGAAGAGATTACGGCTAACAAGTTCCTCGCTGGTGGCAACGCTGTTGACTACGACCGGCTACCCCGTAAAGCCCTCACGCCTGCGCCCAAGAACTACGAGCCTTTCTACCTGAGCCACTACGGACGACACGGTTCGCGCTGGCTGTTGAACGACCGAGACTACTCCTCACCCATCACCACCCTCCGCGATGCTCAAAAAGCCGGTGTATTGAGTGCTGCCGGAGAAAAGATACTCACTAAGTTAGAAGAGATTCAGAAGACCTCTCGTGGTCGTCTGGGCGACCTGTCGGATGTGGGTGAGAAACAACACCACGGCATTGCCAAGCGTATGGTGCAGAACTTTCCTGAAATCTTCAAGGCCCCCGGTCTGCAACTCGATGCCCGTAGTACGACTTCTACACGTGCCATCCTCTCGATGATTGCCGAGTGTGAGGAACTGATGCAGGCCAACGCTACTGCTACCATCCACAACGAGGCCAACGAGAACATCATGAATTATATGAATGCCTCAAAGGGCGGAGTGCAGCGCGCCAGTGAAGGCAAGGCCCGTCCCATCCAGAATGAATACGAAAACAAACTGCGTGATCCCAGACGACTGATGAAGGTGCTCTTCACCGATCAGGACTGGGTGTATATGAACCTGATGCCCCGTCAATTGATGGGAAGTCTTTACGACATCGCCACCAACCAGCAGAGTCACGACGGTGACACCGAACTGCTTGAGGTCTTCACCGCCGAGGAACTTTATAAATGCTGGATCAACAACAACCTCTATTGGTATCTGAACTATGCCAATGCCCCCCAGACTGACCACGTGATGCCCTGGGCACAGGCCAATCTATTAAAGAACATCATTGAGACCGCCGATACCATCATCAATGGCGGCAAGCCGCAGGCCACCCTGCGCTTCGGTCACGACACCGTGGTGCTACCCATCGTATCGCTGATGGAACTCGGCGGCTGGGGCTGTTCTATCGACAACCTCGACGAACTGGACACCTACTTCCGCAGTTACATGGTTATCCCGACAGCCTGCAACATCCAGTTGGTTTTCTACCGTCCAAAGAAGGGCAAGACGGGCGATATCCTCGTAAAGGCCCTGCTGAACGAGAACGAGGTAACAATGCCTGTGGAAACGGATATGTTCCCCTACTACAAGTGGAGCAACGTGAAGGCGTTCTACGAGGCTAAGTTGAAGAAGCAGCCCAAACCGATGCCAGGTATGAGCGCTCCGACTCAGGAGAGGCAGATACCCGCTGCTTTCTTACAGATGATGCAACAGCAACAACAGTCATACTAAAAGAAAATCCCCGCCACTGGCGGGGATTATTTGTAAGGGCCTTTCCGCCTGACGGCGGAAAAGCGGATTTACTTCTTGTTCAGGGCGAGGTCGATGGCAACGGCTACAGAAACGGTAGCACCTACCATTGGGTTGTTACCCATACCGAGGAAGCCCATCATCTCAACGTGTGCAGGCACAGAAGAAGAACCTGCGAACTGAGCGTCGCTGTGCATACGACCCAGCGTATCAGTCATACCGTAAGAAGCAGGACCTGCAGCCATGTTATCGGGGTGCAGGGTACGACCTGTACCACCACCAGAGGCTACTGAGAAGTAAGGCTTGCCAGCAAGCACGCGCTCCTTCTTATAAGTACCGGCTACGGGGTGCTGGAAGCGAGTCGGGTTAGTAGAGTTACCAGTGATGGAGACATCCACGTTCTCCTTCCACAGGATAGCCACACCCTCACGAACATCGTCGGCACCATAGCACTTCACCTTCAGACGGCTGGGGTTGTTGCCATAAGGCACTTCCTTCACCACCTTCAGTTCGCCAGTGAAATAGTCGAACTTGGTCTGTACATAAGTAAAACCG
>JAGCRH010000090.1 GCA_017964785.1 Prevotella sp. | reverse complement strand
CCGATTTTAATGCTATTGGATTCGTTTTTGGGTTGTTTTATGCAAATTATTAATTTCCTAGAGGGTAGAAAAAGTTCCTAAAATTAGACGTTTTTTAATAAACTTAAAAATCGTAATTCGTTGATAATAAGGTAGTTGTGCTTTTGGTGATAATTTAAAATTTGTTTTTTAAGAAATATGTAACTAATTGATTTTCAACACGTTATACACTTCTATTTGCCCACGCAGAAGTGCTGGAAAATGTTGTTGAGAGTTTCCTGGGGGGTGATCTGGCCGCCGGTAATTTCGGCGAGGGTATCAAGGGTTTGGCGGAGGTCTTCGGAAAGAAGGTCTCCGCTTAACTGTTGTTGTAGACCATCGATGACACGCAGGATGCTGTCGTGGGCACGGAGCAGAGCATCGTAATGGCGGGCATTGGTGACGATGACATTGTTGGCATTGGTCTTGGGAGCAGCGTCAACGAGACGCTGACGTAACTCATCGAGTCCCACGCCATACTTGGCTTGGAAAGTCTCGGTCTTATTCTCGATACGGATGACGGTCTGGTCATCTCGGACGGTGATGTCTGGGTAGGGGATGCCGGGCTCCGTCATCATCAGGATGATACGGGCACGTTGAGCAGCAGCCATCGAACGATCTATACCCATACGCTCTATCCGGTCGTCAGTATGGCGGATACCTGCGGTGTCGATGAAACGGAAGGTGATGCCCTGGATATCGATGGTGTCCTCAATGGTATCGCGGGTGGTGCCGTGGATGTTGGATACGATGGCGCGATCTTCTTTGAGGAGACGGTTGAGTAGGGTGGATTTTCCTACGTTGGTCTTACCTACGATGGCCACGGGTATACCTTGTTTGATGGCCTGGCCTGTCTCGAAACTCTCAACGAGGCGGGTGATATGATTATCTATTTTCTTGGTGAGTTTAAGGAGTTCGCTGCGGTCTGCGAATTCAAGGTCTTCGTGGTCGGAGAAATCGAGTTCGAGTTCGAGTAGAGAAGTTAGTTTCAGAAGTTGTTCTCGGAGTTGGGCGAGTTCAGTAGAGAAATGACCTCGGAGTTGGCTCATCGCTATCTGATGCGTGGCCTTGTTGGTGGAAGCAATGAGATCGGCCACGGCTTCTGCTTGTGAGAGGTCCATCTTGCCGTTGAGATAGGCACGCTGGGTATATTCACCCGGTTCAGCCATTCGACAGCCGTGCTTTATCAGCAGTTCCAATACCTTATTTAATATATAACGGGAGCCGTGACAAGTGATTTCAGCCGCGTCTTCGCCAGTGTAAGAATGGGGGGTACGGAAAACAGAAACCATCACCTCGTCTATGATGTTTTGATGCTGTGACACAGCATCAGACTCAACGATATGACCGTAGTGAATGGTATTGGGCTTTACCTTCGAAAGGTCTTTGGTGAAGATACGAGAAAGAATCCCATGCGATTGAGGGCCTGAGATTCTTATGATGCCGAGTGCGCCGCCTGGAGCGGTGGCAAGTGCACAGATAGTATCGTTCATTTAGATGCGGTCGAGGACTTTCTCGATAAGTGTGTCGATTGAGTTCTTGTATTCGGTGTTCATCTTCTGGGCATAGCGGTTGGCGATGACCATACAGCACGTCATGGCGCGATGGCCCAAGAGCGAAGCCATACCAGCGAGGGCAGAGGATTCCATCTCGAAGTTGCAGATCTTCATGCCTTCATACTCGAAGGCTTCGATTTTCTCGTTCTGCTTGGGATCTTCGAGGTCTGCACGAAGCACACGACCCTGAGGACCATAGAAGCCGCCGCAGGAAATCGTATATCCGCGAACCATATCGTTCTGGGCTATACGATCGATCAGTTCAGCATCGGCTATTGATACGTAGGGCGAGCCCTTGATGGGATTCCACTGCATGTGTTTTTTGAAGGTCTCTTCGAGTTGGAGGTCGCAAACCTGATTACGACCAGCATAGTAGTTCAACAAACCGTCGAAGCCGATGCTCTTAACTGATGCTACGAAACAACCAGTTGGGGTGTTGGGTTGCAGTCCGCCACAGGTGCCGATACGAACCATGGTGAGTGTACGATGCTCAGGCTTTTCCTCACGGGTAGCGTAGTCGATGTTGGCAAGGGTATCAAGTTCATTGGCCACAATGTCGATATTGTCGCAGCCGATACCGTGGCTCTGGCATGTGATGCGCTTGCCCTTATACATACCGGTGATGGTGTGGAACTCACGGCTCGACACCTCACACTCCTTTGAGTCAAAATGCGCAGCGACAGTGTCAACACGGGCAGGATCACCTACGAGGATAACCTTATCGGCCAACTGCTCCGGTTTCAGATGCAGATGAAAACAAGAACCGTCGGCATTGATGATCAATTCTGATTCGGGGAAATGTTTCTTATTCATAAGGCTTTTTATTTTGAGGGGTTTATTATTCTGTTTTCTGCATTACGGATGCGCTTTTCGAGGTTGCTGACCTGATAGGTCAGGCGCAGGATTTCGTCTTCGCCCTCTAAGATCTCCGTACGCAGCGTCTTCTTGTCTGCGGCGTTTGCCTTTGCATAGAAGGCTCTGGACTTTTCCAAGGTGTTCTTTATCTCTGTCAGTTTCTTTTGGGCATCTGTCAACTGACGATACAAAGGCAGACTCTCCGGGCTACGAAACTGACCGACTGACGTATATGTGACCTGATCGTTGATGACAATCTTCATCTCAGACTTCGGCTGCGAGACAATAGTTTTTGAACCAAGAGCCTTCAGGCGTTCAAGAGCCTGTTCACGTTCCTTGCCATCGCCCCAGGTGCTGGAGATCTGACGGATTTCCGAAAGTCCACGGAGTTGTTCATCGGAATAGGTGTCAAGATTATAAACGCGACGAGAAATCGGTGGGATAAAAATATAGACACATACTTTTCCTTCTGGCTGGCGACGGTCGGTGACAAAGTAGCCAATATTACTGATTTCATCAATGACATACATATAGTCGTTGGCCTCCGAGTTAAACGGCATACCGATGTTCTCCGGTTTCAGGAACTGACTGACTTCAGAGTCGTAGCGCGTCACAAAGATGTCGTAGCCACCGATGCTTTCCTGTCCCTTGGCCGCGAAATAGAAGGTGGTACCGTCATTCATCATGAAGGGATAGTTGGCTTCTGTGATACCTTCGCCAAGACCTTTGACAGGTGTCTGCTCGCTCCATTCATCACCCAGTTTGTCACAGGTGTAGAGATTCATCTGTCCTTTGTTGTCTTCATCGGAGAAATAGCACTTGTTGCCCATCTCGTTGAGGAATACATAGCCATCAATATGTGCCTGACTACGGAAAAACTGGTCAAAGGTTGTCAGACTACCTGACTCCGGATTGAGTCGGATGGCAGAGAGGAAGTCCTTTTGGGCCACAACGACAGAGTCTATAAATATGATCTGTTGCGTGGCCTCACGCATCTCCGTGATACGTGGGTCTTCCTGTGGCTCTTCCACAACCACTACAGGAGTTTTCTTGACAACCTTCTTTTTCTTCTTCTGTGCCTGTATGGACAGCGGCAGGAAAAAGATGAAGGCGAAAAGGAGTATCTTATTGACTTTTATCATCTTATCTGTTTATTCCTCGATCAGTTTGTCGGATGCATTCAAGGCTCTCCAAATGCTATAGCGGGCCTCCGGGTTCATCTGTTCCATCTCGTCGTAAAGGTGCTTAATGTCCGTACGGTGCGAGTCGGTTTCGTAAGGACAGCGCTTGGTCTGTTTCTGATAACCTCTCATCTCCGCGAATGCTTTGATATCAGCCTCGTGCATCAGACACAATGGACGGATGATGGTAAGCGGCATCTTGCGCATTTTCAGACGGGCAGGCATTGCATCAAATCGTCCTTGGAAAGTGAGATTCATCAGTGCCGTATGGATCAGGTCGTCCTGATGGTGCCCGAGGGCTATCTTGTTACAACCCAGTTCCTGTGCGAGGTTGAAGAGTTCTTTGCGGCGCATCCAGGAGCAGAGAAAGCAAGGCTGTTTCTGCTTTCTAAGGCGGGCGCTGCTAGATATCCTAGAATCCCTAAGTTCGCCAAGGCTTTCTTCGACCTCAAAACGGGTTGTTCTTACGTGCAGCGTTACACCCAGATTGTCGCAGAACTGTTGCAGATAACTGGTGTCTGTTTCATAATGGATATTCTCCATTCTCACGTGCAGAGCCTCTACGCTGAAACGTGGATGCTGTATTTTGGCACGAGAGGCCATCAGTTCCAGCAGACAGAGGGAGTCTTTGCCGCCAGACAACCCCACGAGGATACGGTCATCATCCTCTATCAGATGATAAGTAGCCATCGCCTTGACAAACAGTTCTTTCAAACGGCGTTCAAAGCGACGGCTTACTAAATCTGATTTAGGCTTGTCCACGCAGATGCTTATCCATGTTCAGGGCAGCACGACGACCATCACCCATGGCAAGGATCACCGTTGCACCACCACGCACGATGTCACCACCGGCGAAGATCTCTGCGCGAGAAGACTGCATATCGTCGTTGACGACAATCGTGTTCTTGCGACCCAGTTCAAGACCTTGGATTGACTTCGGTACGAGCGGGTTGGGTGATACACCAACAGCCACAATCACCTGGTCGACATCCAGTGTCACAGTCTTTCCCTCTACGGGAACAGGTGAACGACGGCCTGATGCATCAGGCTCTCCCAGTTCCATTACCTGTAACACGGCCTGTTTTACGGCACCCTGCTCATCGGCAATGTACTCGATGGGATTATGCAACGTCAGGAAATTGATACCTTCTTCCTTGGCGTGCTTCACCTCTTCGAGACGGGCAGGCATCTCCACCTCAGAACGGCGATAAACGAGTGTTACCTCAGCACCTAAGCGCTTGGCCGTACGACAGGAGTCCATAGCCGTGTTACCGCCACCCACTACGAGCACGCTCTTGGCGGGGTTCAACGGGGTATCGGTCTTGGGGTTGGCAGCATCCATCAGGTTCACACGCGTAAGATACTCGTTAGAGGACATGATATTGATACTATTCTCACCTGGGATATTCATAAAGTTAGGCAGACCGGCACCAGAGCCAACGAAGATGCCCTTGAAACCTTGTTCTTCGAGTTGTTCCACGCTGATGGTCTTGCCAACAATGACATCGGTCTGGAAGTGAACGCCCATCTTGGCGAGGTTCTCGATTTCCACATCCACGATCTTATTAGGCAGACGGAACTCGGGGATACCATATTTCAGCACACCACCGATCTCGTGCAGGGCCTCGAAGACATACACATCGTAACCTTTCTTCACCATATCGCCAGCAAACGATAGTCCGGCAGGACCAGAACCCACGACGGCAATCTTGATGCCGTTGGCAGGGGCGATCTCTGGCAGAGAGATATTACCACTCTCACGCTCGAAGTCGGCTGCAAAGCGCTCCAAATAACCGATAGCCACAGCGGGCTCGTTCATCTTCAAATGGATACACTTGCTCTCGCACTGCTTCTCCTGCGGACAGACACGACCACAGACAGCGGGTAGGGCAGAGGTGTTTTTCAGCACCTTGGCAGCAGCCAGGAACTGTCCACGCTCGATATTCTTGATGAACGACGGGATATTGATGTTTACCGGACAGCCTTCCACACACGAAGGTTTGGCACAGTCGAGACAACGCTTGGCTTCTGTCATCGCCATCTCCTTGGTCAGACCGATGTTGACTTCTTCCGTGCGGGTCGTGGCACGATAGATGGGGTCGAGTTCTGGCATGATGACACGCTCAATCTGGGTGCGCTCCTTCGGCTTCATCGAAGCACGGAGTTCCTTGCGCCACTCAGCGTCGCGATCGGTCAAGACATCAATCGTATCATTCGTGGGATTGGCATCCATCATCACGTCTGTGGTGGTAGCCGAATTGTCAATTGTCAATTGTCCATTATCAATTGAATCGAGGTGCTCTTCGTAGTGAGCCAGTTCTTCCTGCTCCTCACGCTTGAAGGTACCCATACGCTTGAACATCTCGTCCCAGTCCACGAGAGCGCCATCGAACTCTGGACCATCAATGCAGACGAACTTCGTCTTACCACCGATAGTGAGTCGGCAGGCACCGCACATACCCGTACCATCCACCATGATGGTGTTGAGCGAAACTTCGCAGGGGATGTTGTGCTTCTGGGCGGTGAGGTTTGAGAACTTCATCATGATGGGAGGGCCAATGGCAAACACCTTATCCACGTGTTCCTGCTCGAAGAACTTCTCCATACCGATAGTCACTACGCCCTTCTCGCCATACGAACCATCATCGGTCATGATGATCACCTCGTCAGAACTCTCGCGGACCTTGTCTTCGAGGATAATCAGATCCTTCGAACGACCTGCCATCACGGAAAGCACACGGTTGCCAGCGGCCTTCAATGCCTGGATGATTGGCAACATAGGAGCCACACCGAGTCCACCTCCCGCACAAACGACAGTGCCGTATTTCTCAATCTTCGTGGGATTACCCAGAGGGCCTACCACATCAGTCACATAATCACCAACATTGAGTGCGCAGAGTTTCTTCGATGAGAGTCCCACCATCTGTACGACCAGTGTGATGGTACCTTTCTCGATATCAGCGGCGGCGATGGTCAGCGGCATACGCTCGCCTTTCTTGCCTACACGCACGATGACGAAGTTACCAGCCTTGCGACTCTTGGCAATCAGCGGAGCCTCAATCTCGAAAAGGAAAACCTTCTCAGAGAATTGCTCTTTTCTTACAATCTTATTCATTGCTATTCTTATCCGATATACTGGAGAATCAGGTCGACGGCCTCATCTTCGGTCTTTCCTTCCATATTGATGACCAAGTCGTAGTTACGGGTGTCGTAGCGGGATGTGCCTGTGAATTTCTTGACATAGTTCTCGCGCATCTCATCTACTTTCTTGATGACCTTCTCAGCCTCTTCACGGCTTAGGTTCTGCTTACCCATGATGCGTTGCACACGGTGCTCAAACGGAGCCTGAATCAGAATGCTCAGGTGGTTGGGGTGGTCGGCAAACACGCTGAAGCCATTACGGCCGGCAATGATGCAGGAATCCTCTTCGGCCACCTTGGTCAGAATTTCCTTATCCTGTTTGAACATATCACTGCTGGTGACGAGATAGCCTTCCTTACTGGTCATACGATTGTAATACCACATCTCGTTCATTCCTTGTCCCATATATAGGGCAGAATTGATGAATTCTTTCCACCAGTCGTTCTTTCCGCTCTTTAACTTTTCAATCTGCTCTGTGTCCAGATGAAACTTCTCCTTCAACTCGTTGATGAGTGCCTTGTCATAGAAGGCGACATTCAGTTTTTCTGCCAACTTTCTGCCGACTGTGCGGCCACCACTGCCTAATTCACGATTAATCGTGATGACAAACTTCTCATTCTTATTCATAATGTAATCTTTTAAAGGTAAATATTATTTGTTTAATCAATCATCTCAAAACCAGTATATGGTACCAATGCTGCTGGAATCTTGATGCCATTCTCGGTCTGGTTGTTCTCCAAAAGGGCTGCCACGATACGGGGTAGGGCGAGAGCCGAACCATTCAGGGTATGGCAGAGTTCTGGTTTCTTGCTGCCCTCAGGACGATAGCGGCATTTTAGGCGGTTAGCCTGATAGGTGTCGAAATTTGATACACTCGATACTTCGAGCCAACGACCCTGAGCCTCGGAATATACCTCGAAGTCATAGCAGATGGCAGAGGTGAAACTCTGGTCGCCACCGCAGAGCAACAGAATGCGATACGGCAGTTCGAGTTTCTTCAAGAGCCCCTCCACGTGAGCCAGCATCTCTTTGTGGCTCTCTTTCGAGTGTTCGGGCTTGTCGATACGCACAATCTCGATCTTCGAGAACTCATGCAGACGGTTCAGTCCGCGCACATCCTTACCATACGAGCCTGCCTCACGACGGAAACATTCCGTATAGGCACAGTTCTTGATGGGCAGATCCTTCTCGTCGAGGATGACATCACGGTAGATGTTCGTCACAGGTACCTCAGCAGTAGGGATCAGATAGAAGTCGTCCACCTCGCAATGATACATCTGACCTTCCTTGTCAGGCAACTGACCTGTACCATAACCAGAGGCAGCGTTCACTACCGTCGGGGGCATAATTTCTGTGTAGCCAGCCTTGTTGGCTTCTGCGAGGAAGAAGTTAATCAATGCTCTCTGTAACTGGGCACCCTTGCCGATGTAGACGGGGAAACCGGCACCGGTAATCTTCACACCCAAGTCGAAATCGATAAGGTTGTATTTCTTGGCAAGTTCCCAATGGGGCAGGGGATTGGCGATACCCAGTGAAGGATTCACATCCCAATTGCCAACGGTGTCACTCTCCTTACATTCGCGAAGGTTTGACTTGACGACATGGTTATCCTCGGCTGCCTTGCCTTCGGGCACCTCGTCATAGGGGATATTCGGGATCTGACAGAGTAGGGTGGTCATCTCCTCCTGTGCCTTGGCCATTGTCTCGTCGAGTTGCTTCGACTTCTCTTTGAGTTCGGCTACCTGCTGCTTTACCTGCTCAGCCTGGTCTTTCTGGCCTTCTTTCATAAGTTTACCAATCTGACCAGATAGTTGTTTCTGTTCATTCAGACATTTGTCCAGTTCCTGTTGGGCCTCACGACGCTTTTTGTCAACGGCCAGTACCTGGTCAATGGCTTCCTTTGCATTCGGGAAATGCTTCTTCTCCAAGCCCTTGACCACACGTTCAGTTTGCTCACTGATGAGTTTGAGTGTTAACATATTAAATACGTATTTATAAGTTGAATTCAATTCTAGTTTGCAAAATTAATTATTTTTGCCGATACTACAAAAT
>JAGCRH010000089.1 GCA_017964785.1 Prevotella sp. | reverse complement strand
TGTCTCGGGCTGCTGCTCACCGGGCTGTACCTTATCGACGGTACGGGCCTCTAATTCCTGACGATCCTGCTCGGCTTTTGCCAAATTGCTGAGATAACTCCTGTAACTATCCTCCGACAGGGCGAGCCAATACATCATATATCGGGCATCGTGGATCTCGAAGAAGGGTTGTATCTCGTTGCGGATGGCATTCTCCATCTTCGTGGTGAGAGTGAAGTGGAGAGGTTTTCCGGCAATGGGCTGCAACTGGTTGGCGATGTCCTCTATACTGTTATTAATAAGGATAGGGGCTTCGTTGATGGGCAGTTTCTTGCCGCTGGCATACTGTCCGAAGCGACTGTCATCGGCAACGAGGTGAGCCAAGTCTTCCGTACCCGTCTTCATGCCGAGCAGGATAGGCCCATGCATCAGGGCGATATACTGCGGTTCGTTGGGCAGGTACTTGATGCTATTATACATCGGGAAGGTGATCTCCACCACATCGCCCTTCTTCCACTGACGACTGATGGCGACGTATGAAGAGGGACCCGTGACGATGCTGACAGGCTTGCCATTCACCTTCACCTGGAAAGCACCTGGCTTCACCCAACCGGGATAGCGCACCTGCAAGGTAAACTGTCCCTTGCCCTGAGCAATGGTAATCTTGCTGGTCTCGCTATAAGGGAAACCCGTCTCCTGACGAAGCGTCAGACCCTTCTCCTTCCAGTTCAACTCAGAGGCGACGAAGAGGTTCACAAACAGATTATCGCTCTTCTTGGTATAGATGAACTGGCCATATTTGCCATGATTCTCCATACCCGTACCCACGCAGCACCACATCGCCTCGTTGGGAGCCGAGTAGTTGCGATAGTGACGGGGTCTGGCTGGGGTGAAATAGACATAGCCACCATGCTCTGGATGCTGTGAGGAGAGGATGTGGTTGAAGGTAGCCAATTCGTAGTAGTCGGCATAGCGGGCCTCCGGATTCCTACGGTGCATCTCCTCCGTCAGTTTCAGCATATTGTTGGTGTTACAGGTCTCAGGCCCGTCGATGTCATTGATGAAATCCATGCAGGCCTCCTTGCTGGGGAAGTGCTCCCGACGACTATTTCCACCAAAAGCCAGCGAACGTTCTCCTGTGACGATATCCCAGAAAAAGTTGGAAGCATTGTGATACACCTCGTCGCCAGAGAGTTCTGAGATACGTTCAAAACCCACCACCTTCGGCACCTGGGTATTGGCATGCATATTATCGAGGTTGTCCTGACGCTGCGACATCCGGACGAGCAACCTGCGATGCGAAAAACGCTTTGCCACATCGAGGTACTTCTTATCTTTGGTGATGGCATAGGCATCAGCCAGCACCTCGTTCATGCCTCCGTGCTCATTATTCAACATCTGCTCCATCAGGACATTCGAAAGACCTGCCGTCAGGTCGATGGCCCAGTCGCAAAAGCCCAGGAAGAGCGTCTTGGCCTGTTCATTGCCGCAATACACCCACGCATCACGCAGGCCTGCATACATTTTATGCAGATTATAGAACGGTGCCCACGAACCGAAATAAGTCTCGAAGTTACCTTTCTTAAACGTCGACCAGATCCGTTCGCTGTTCGGCATACCGCCCACATAGCCCTTACCCCAATCGGGGTGGTTCTTATTGTTGGCATCGGCACAGGCCTGCAACTCACTGATCATATACTCCATCCGTCGACGGCACTCTGCATTACCAGTAGCAGCGGCATTGATGGCCATCGCCGTGAGATAGTGTCCTCCTACGTGTCCGTCCAGTCCATCCCAGTTGGGATAGGGCTTCGCCTTCGGTGTCAGCCCCGCCTCTTTGAGATAGGGAGCCAACAATCGGTCACAATCATACTGCAACAGCGTCTGGATATTCAAGTCTCGCGCCTTCTTCAACGGGCCGTCGAGAAGGGTGACATCCCCAATGGGAAACTCATCGGCATAAAGCCGGTCCTGTGCCTCGATGCTCCCCACACTCAGGAGCATCATCATCGTGAAAGAAATTCTTCCAACGAACATCGTCCTTTTATTCATGATTTGGTAGTAATTATAAATCTGTGGCAAAGATACGAAATAATTCACAATTCATAATTCATAATTCATAATTTTTTAGTAATTTTGCCACCAAGTAAACAAAAACAACAACATTATGAGACGTTTTGCAGCCTTTGTAAGCCTTTTTGCAATCTGTGTGGGCACAGCCGTAGCCCAGAGCGGGTATCCCTATACCCAAGTACCGTTCACCTCGGTGAAGATTACCCCCAACACCTTCTGGGGCGACCGTATCAAGGCAGCCCGAGAGGTGACCATCCCCCTGGCTTTCTCAAAGTGCGAGAGTGAGCACCGCTACAAGAATTTCGATATGGCGGCATACACCTTGCAGCACCCAGGGCATGAGGGTCTGAAAACCCGAGAGTGGGATGTGGCAAAGTTCATGGGTTTCTCTTTTGATGACACCGATGTCTACAAGACCATCGAAGGAGCCTCGTATGTCTTGCAGACCTTCCCCGATGCGAAACTCAAAGCCTACATCGACTCCGTGCTCGATGTGGTGGGAGCAGCCCAGGAACCCGACGGCTATCTCTATACTGCCCGTACCATCAACCCGGAGCATCCTCACGGATGGGCTGCCAACAAGCGCTGGGCCGCAGAGGAACATGCGAGTCACGAACTCTACAACCTCGGACACATGGTGGATGCCGCCTGTGCCCACTATCAGGCTACTGGCTCCACGAAATTCCTCGACATCGCCAAGCGCTATGCCGACTGCGTCGTGAAGGAGGTAGGCCCCAATGCCGGACAGGCTTGTGTGGTACCAGGACACCAGATTGCGGAGATGGCTCTGGCCCGCCTGTATGTCCTCACCGGTGAGAAGAAATACCTCGATGAGGCTAAGTTCCTGTTGGACTATCGTGGCAAGACGGAGCATAAGGATGTCTACTCGCAGAGCGACAAACCCGTCGTAGAACAGACGGAAGCCTGGGGCCACGCCGTACGGGCCGGCTATATGTATGCCGGAATGGCGGATGTGGCAGCCCTCTTAGGCGATTCCAGTTACATCAAAGCCATCGACACCATCTACGAGAATATCGTGGGTAAGAAGTACTACCTGACAGGAGGTGTGGGAGCCCGTCACGGAGGTGAGGCCTTCGGTGCCGACTACGAACTGCCCAACCTGACAGCCTACAACGAGACCTGCGCTGCCATCTCGATGGTGTATCTCTTCGAACGCATGTTCCTGTTGCATGGCGACGCGAAATACATCGACTGCCTGGAACGTACCTTATATAATGGTGTCATCAGCGGCATGAGTGTCGATGGCGGTAAGTTCTTCTACCCCAACCCCCTCAGCAGCGACGGACACTACCGTTTCAATGCCGACGGCACGATGACCCGCCAGCCCTGGTTCGGCTGTGCCTGTTGCCCCTCAAACCTCTGCCGCTTCATCCCCTCGATGCCGGGCTATGTCTATGGCGTACGTGACAACAACCTCTACGTGAACCTCTTCGCCGCCAACACCGCCACCATCCAGATAGGCGGCAAGAATGTGACCCTCGAGGAGACCACCAACTATCCCTGGGACGGTGATATCGCCATCAAGGTACTGCAAAACAAGGCGAAGGCCTTCAATCTAATGATCCGCATCCCCGGATGGGTACAGAACAAGCCGGTGCCCAGCGACCTCTATTCATACAGCGACGATCTCTTCTCCATGTACGAGATCACTGTCAACGGACAGCCTGTCGACAGCGAGTTGGAAAACGGCTATTTCGTCATCAACCGCAACTGGAAGAAGGGTGACGTCATCCGCATCCATTTCGACATGCCCATCCGTACCGTTGTCGCCTCGCCGAGGGTGACTGACGACAGGGGACGCATCGCCGTAGAACGCGGACCACTGGTCTATTGCACCGAGTGGGCTGATAACGCTGACATCAATCCGCACCATCTCCTGCTGCCCCGTCAGGCACAGTTTGAGGTGGCACCTGCCTATGCCATCGAGAACAAAGAAGCCGACGGCAAGACGTTCCACGTCACCGCCATCACCGCCAAGGCACAGGAAGCCTCTATCGCCGACGACGGCAGACTCGCCGTCAAGGATGTCGCCATCCGACTCATCCCCTACTACGCCTGGAACCATCGTGGTGCCGGCAAGATGGATGTGTGGCTCTCTCGCAGCCTCAGCGGACTCGAAGACTAAACGCAAAAAAAGGCTTCCCGGTGTGGGAAGCCTTTTTCATTCGGAGAAAATCGCGATTAGCGGGCTGCGAAGTAGAGACCCGTTGTTGCAGCATACTCTGCGTCGATGACACCCTGTTCGTTGAGGGTGAAGTCGCGCTCCTCGCCGTTCATCGTCACCTTGATACTCTTACCGTCCTCGTTGAAACGGAAGATCTCCTTTGTCAGACCGTTCTGGCTCATCGACCAACTGTTCTCCTTCTTGTTGTAGGTAAACAGCGTCACCACGCCGTTCTGGTCTGTCACCTCATAGCCGTTCTTCAAGGTCTTCACAGCATAGAGATGTCCGTCCTGACCCATCACGTTCTGTGTCTTTCCGATGTTGGAGGCTACGGGATTGTCACCCGACCAGAACTCGATGGTGTTCAGCACGAGGGCATCCACCAGTGAGCAAACCGGATAACAGACGGCACCCAGCACAAAACCCACGACGGCGTTGACAAACTTGTTGCTCGTCATGTGCGTCTGCCAGTCGGCATACTTGTTGAACAGGCCCCAGGAGCCTACCATACATGAACTAAACAGGAAACTTCCTGCCATCAGGCATACAGCCACTTTCAAACTGATCTTTTTCATTTTTGAATTACTTTAAATGGTTAAACTATGTTGTTAATTACACACACTTACAAATAGAAGATACTCTCCGGACCCATGTTGAACAGCAAGTCGAGGATGGAGAGGTTTGCCAGGAAACCGTGCTTCTGCTGATACACCTGATAATAGGGCTTTGGCACGAAATCCGCATCTGATGCCGGATGCTTGGGCTGTATCCCCTCCCGGAAATCTTTTTTAGAGGTGAGAGGTGAGAGAATACTCTGCGGTTAAAGAAACCTCCGGCTGAATATCAATCAACTCACACATCTTCTCTCGGATGTCCTCGTTGAAATCGAGCAAAAACGTCCATCGCTTCTCGAAGAAGGGACGGATGTCGTCCTGATAGTAGTCAAAGAACGGACTCTCGCCGTAGGCACTCTGCAAGGCGTTCCAGTGCAGATGCCGCCAGTTGCCGTGATCGCTGATGCGGATGTCTTTTATATAGAGGTGAGAGGTGAGAGAATACTCTGCGGTTAAAGAAACCTCCGGCTGAATATCAATCAACTCACACATCTTCTCTCGGATGTCCTCGTTGAAATCGAGCAAAAACGTCCATCGCTTCTCGAAGAAGGGACGGATGTC
>JAGCRH010000010.1 GCA_017964785.1 Prevotella sp. | reverse complement strand
AGAGGTGAGAGGTGAGAGGTGAAGCAAATCTGGGGGCGCAGGACTGGTAGATGACGGAGATTCGGCTCTCGTTGACCTGTCCGAGTTCGATGATGTCACGCTTCGTACATTCGCTGACGGCGATGATATGGTCTGCCTCTCGGATGGTCTGTCGGAACTTCCAGGCGTAAATCTTCGTATCCACCCAGTTGTAAAACTCCGGATGGCGCAGGAAGATCAGGTCGTGGATCGTGACCACGCTCTTGATACCGCTCTTACGGATGCCGATGGGCAGTTCTCCTGAGAGTCCGTGGAAGATTTGTACCCCGTCGCGACATAAGTCCTGCACGATCCCTTTTGTTCGCCACAAAGCCTTATGGAAAGGCAGGACGGAGTGAGTCGGGTAGCAGAAGGTGATGTTCTGGCGATTGGAAATCTGGTTGCGCAGGTTCTCCCGGCCCTCATCGGGGGCATAAAGCCTCAATTGTAAGGCATCGTCGGTAGCAATGTCATTGACAAGCGTCCGTCCATAACTGCCCAGTCCCGTTCCGTTGCGCACAATCCGCTTGGCGTCGTAGCCTATGATAAGTCTGTCACTCATTTGCTCTTGAAGTGTTTGAATACGAATCTGACGAGTACGAAGTTCGTGGGTACGGCAATGGCATACACGGCGATGGGAGCCAGTTCGGGGCTGAGCCCAAGCCAGAGGAAGAAGTTGAGCAGCACCATGTGCAGCAGGTAGTTCGTCAGATGTGCCCCTCCGAAGCCTATGCTGTTCTTGGCAGAAGTCTTCTCCTTAAAAGTGTAGTGGGCAGAGAGGTAATAGTTGACGAGGAAACTGACGATATATCCGATGGTATAGGCCACGTTGACATTCATCCAATGCATCAGCACCCAGTAGATGCCGTAGTGGATGGCAGTGGAAATCGTGCCCACAACACCGAAGCGTAACAGTTCGCCAAATGTCTCTTTTTTCATCATCTGTACCGAATTATGCTGCAAAGATATAAATAAAATCTGCATATTCAGTTACAATTCACAAAAAATTAGTACCTTTGCACCCAAATTAAATAAGTAAATTGGAACAGACAATGAATTTCCTTGATAGAAATGAGTTTAATTTCGAGCCGAGCGACAAGGTGGTGGAAGCCATCAAGAACTTTGACCCGAAGACCTTGTGCTTCTATACCCGCATCTACGATCAGGGTAAAAAGAGCGTAATTAGTGTTAGGCTTAGTGAGATTTACGGTGTGCCTGAGGAGCAGGTGCTGTTGGCCTACGGTGGTGAGGACATCCTGAAAAATGCCATTCATTACTATTTGATGAAAGGCGACAACAAGAAGATCCTCATTCCGGAGTTCTCGTGGTGGTATTATAATAAGGTGGCCAGCGAGTGCTACGGTACCTTCGAGATGTATCCTCTGCACGAACAGGATGATACCTTCGCCTACGATGTCGACGAAGTGATAGAGTATACCAACCGTATCCATCCACGTATGCTGTTGCTGGCTTCGCCGAACAATCCTACGGGTAACAGTCTGACCAGCGAGGAGATCGGTCGTATCATGGAGCATATCCCTGAGGATACAATGGTGCTGATTGATGAGGCATACGCCAGTTTCATCACCAGCGACACCGACTATATCGCTCCGTTGGTGAACAAGTATCGCAACCTGATTATCTCCCGTACGCTGTCTAAGTTCTACGGACTGCCTGGTCTGCGTTGCGGATTTGGTTTCATCGGTCAGGGACATACCCACTTCATCAGTTATATCAATAAGTACTTGGGTTATAACCGCTTCTCTGAGGCTGTGGCACTGGCTGCCCTTGAAAGCGATGATCACTATCGCAAGGTGGCAGATGATATGGAGTGGGGACGTCAGTTGTATAAGAAAGCATTAGGCGACAAGCCTGGTTTCAAGGTATATAAGTCGGTGGCCAACTTCATCCTGATCAAATATCCTCTTGAAATCAAGGAGGCACTGATGGAGGCTCTGAAGATTCAGGATTACAAGATCAAGTTTATGAGTGACAAGGGTCTGGAGTCATGCCTGCGTATCACGCTTGGTCGCAAGGAGCAGACCCAGACGGTTGTGGATACGATTCTCAGAGTGGTAAGTGGTGAGAGGTAAGAGGTGAGAGAAATGATTGGAGTGATATTAGCCGCAGGGATGGCTAAGCGACTGAGGCCGCTGACAGATACGAAGCCGAAGTGTCTGCTTGAGGTGGGAGGCAAGACTCTACTTCAACGTACTGTAAATGCGATGGTATCTGCTGGCATCAGCGAATTTCTCGTGGTCACTGGCTATCGCGCCAATATGATCCGCGATTTCCTAGATAACCTAGGCCTCCTAGATATCCTAGGAAATCCTAGGAGCCCTAGGATATCCTATATCGACAATCCCGATTACGAGCACAATAATAATATCTTCTCCCTCTGGCTGGCGATGCAGCAGTTGCATGGTCAGGAGGTGCTGCTGATGGACAGCGATATCCTCTGTGACCCGGAGGCTGTGCGCCGGGTGGCTCGTCAGGATTGTTCTGCCCTTGCTATGCAGCGTCATGAGTTAGGCGAGGAGGAGATGAAAATCGTGGTGGATCATGACTTTCACATCACAGAGATCAGTAAGACCTGTCGGGTGGAAGATGCCATCGGTGAGTCGGTGGGTATCGAGAAAATGACACCCGACTACACGGAGGCTATCTATCAGGAACTACGCCAGATGATCCTCGACGAGGGACTTATTGATATCTTCTATGAACGGGCCTTTGAGCGACTGATTCCTCAGGGACATACTTTCAAGGTGGTGGATACCACAGACCTCTTTTCATACGAACTCGATACGCCGGAGGATCTCCAGAAAGCATCAGAACAACTTCCCCAATCACTCCTTTAAAGATAGAGATCATGGACTTGTCTGTCGTTTCCCCAGTATATCGTGGAGAGAAGATGCTCAGCGAGTTGGTTGAGCGTATTCACAAGGCTATCTCACCATTGACTGACAACTATGAGATTGTACTTGTCAACGATTCTTCCCCGGATAATTCTTGGGAGCGCATATCCGAGATTTGTGCTGTCGACAAGAAGGTGAAGGGTATCAATCTGAGTCATAATTTTGGTCAGCCCTATGCCATCACGGCAGGGTTGACATACGCAAAAGGAGACTATGTCGCTGTTATTGACTGCGATCTTCAGAACAAACCGGAAGATTTGCCTGCTATGTACCAGAAGGCTCTTGAGGGCTATGATGTGGTGAGTGCACGTCGAGTGGTTCGTGAGGACACCTTTATGAAGCGTATGTCTTCTGCCATCTTCCATGTGGTGTATGACTTCTTGAGTGGATTCGATACAGACAGGGCTGTTGCAGAGTTCGGCATCTATAGTAAGAAGATTGTGAAGGTGTATTGCAGCATCCCTGAGTATTCTCGGTCTTTTGTGGAGTTGATTCATACGTTGGGTTTCAAGAAGACTACCGTAGATGTACTTCACGACCATCGTTTGGAGGGGAAAAGTTCCTATAATCTGTATCGGTTGCTGAAGTTGTCGTACAACTCTATTATCTCCAACAGCAACCGTCCGCTGCATCTTGCAGTTGCTTTGGGATTGATTATGTCATTATTGTCATTCCTGATGGCAATCTATAATATTTTTGCCAAGTTCTGGGGACTGAATGAGGTTGCAGGTTATACTTCCACCATCTTCTCCATCTGGTTTGTTGGTGGTCTTCTTCTGCTGATGATGGGTGTCCTAGGGCTGTATATCGGAAAGATATTCGACCAAGTGAAGGGCAGACCCGTATTTATTGTTAGTGATACGCTTAACATCAATCCCAATGATACCATTCAATAAGCCATACTGTTCAGGGCGTGAACTGAGTTATATTCAGGAAGTCTGTCACTCGACAACGATGTCGGGCAACGGCGATTTTACGAAACTCTGTCATGGCTTTTTTGAGAAACGCTATGGTTTCCGCAAATGTCTGCTCACGACCTCAGGTACGGATGCGTTGGAGATGTGTGCGATGTTATGCCAGTTGAAACCTGGCGATGAGGTGATTGTACCATCATATACTTTCGTGTCATCTGCCATTGCTTTCCTGCGTGAAGGGGCAGCGGTTCGCTTTGCTGACAGTGGGACGGAAAACCCGAATGTGACTGTAGAGAGCATCCGTCCATTGATTAACGAAAAGACTCGTTTGATCGTGGTAGTGCACTATGCTGGCGTGGCTTGCGACATGGATGCCATCATGGCTTTGGCAGAAGAGCATAACCTTTTGGTTGTAGAAGATGCGGCCCATGCCGTGGACTCGTTTTACAAGAACCATCCCCTTGGGGGCATCGGCCATCTGGCGGCCTTCTCTTTCCATGAGACGAAGAACATCAATTGCGGTGAGGGAGGCATGCTCGTTGTCAATGATGAGAGATTCATCAGCCGTGCAGAGATTATATGGGAAAAAGGCACGAACCGTGCAGAGTTCTACCGCGGAATGGTGAACAAATACGGCTGGTGTGACTTGGGGTCTTCATTCCTGCCCTCTGAGTTGAATGCCGCTTTCTTATGGGCGCAACTGGAGCAGATGGGTGACATCCAGGCTAAGCGTCGTCATATTTGGGAACGTTATGATCAGGCTTTACGAGGTCATCTGAATGCGGGAATAGAACTACCCTTGCTTCCTGACTATGCTACCAATAACTACCACATGTATTACCTGCTCTGCCCATCGCTTGAGGTGAGAACCCGTCTGATGAACTATCTTAAGAACAAGGGCGTCCAGGCTACCTTCCATTATCTCCCATTGCACTCAAGTGTTTATTATAAGGATAAGCACGATGGAAGACAGTTGCCCAATTGTGACAGGTATGCTGATACTTTGGTTCGTTTACCGCTGTTCTATGAAATGACAGATGAGGAGATAGATACAGTAACAAAACTTCTGCTTAAGTTTAAGGGGTAATACGCCATTATTCATGAAGAAAATTGTCAATGCCATAAGATGGTTCTTCTCTAATCCTACCTGTGTGTTTTGGTTAGGAATGATTATCGTTTTGTTGGCAACGACATTGGAGGTTGTACGTGGACGAAATACCAACTATTTTGATTATCAGGATTCCACCCGTATGTTTTGGGAAGGGCTCAGTCCATACAATCTGGAGTATGCCCAAGCGCATAGCATCTATTTTCTCTATTCTCCTGTGTTCAGTGTCATCTTTGCTCCAATATTTTTATTGCCATGGTGGCTTGGACCGTATATCTGGAATATAGGCAACTATAGTTTGTTTTCCCTGGCTATCAGGAAGTTGCCTCATCAGTTTGACAACTATAAGCATTGGATATTCCTGTTCTTATTTTCCGTCATCCTGCAAACGGTTTTCTGCTATCAGCATAACATTATCGTAGCCTACATCTATATCTTCGCTTTTATCCTGTTAGAGCGAGGCAAGGGCTTTTGGACTGTTTTCCTGATCATGCTCTCTGCCACTACCAAGGTTTATGGAGCAGCAGAACTGGCCATACTCCTTTGCTATCCTAAAATGTGGAGGAACTTCGGTTATGCTATCCTATGTGGTGCAGCCTTCCTGTTGTTGCCAGCCGTTAATACCTCTTTCGACAATCCTTTCGTATTATACCAGGAGATGTTCGATATGATAGCAAGTCACCACAGTGATTCGGATTTTGTGGGCATTCTTTTTGCGAGGGGCCTTAAGCCATTCTTGTTGCCCAATTATCGTATCGTACAAATAACCGTATTTGCATTCTTAGGTATTGCATTCTTTTTACGCTACAAACGATGGAGTCAACTTGAATTCCGTGTGCAGGCATTAGCAGTGCTGACAGGCTTTATGATATTGTTCAGTGATTGTCCGGAAACCCATACCTATATTATTGCGTTTCCTTTCTACGCAATGGCATTCTGGTTGCGTCAGGAACGTAATTGGATAGACTGGACACTCTTCTGGTCGCTTGTCGTCAACTTCAGTATCCTGCCTACTGATGTGCTTTGTCCTGTATGGCTGCATGAGTATATCCATGAGACATTCTGGCTTGATGTCTATACCTATTTCTTATGCTGGCTACGTGTAATATGGTGGGCTGTGGGACCAGAAGAAAAGGTGCTGATTCCTAAAAAGGCGATGGTTGTATTGTTGGCCCTCCTGATACCCATGGCGATACAGGCGCAAAAGAAGCAGACATTTACTGTGAAGGGCATATCCTTTAATATGGTCTATGTAGAGGGTGGTACCTATTCTATGGGTGCTCTTCCAAATGACAGGGAGGCAGATGCTGATGAGGTGCGCCATAAGGTAAGCCTAAAGAGTTTCTATATGGGTGAGACAGAGGTTACACAGGCTTTGTGGGAGGCAGTGATGCCAAAGAACCGTTCAAAGAATAAGTCGCCACAGCATCCTGTAGAATACGTGACCTACGACATGTGCAAGGAGTTTATTTCCAGACTAAACTCAATGACTGGCCAGCATTTCCGTTTGCCTTCCGAGGCAGAATGGGAATATGCAGCAAGAGGTGGCAACAGGTCGAAGGGATATTTGTATTCAGGCAGCAACAATATCGTTGACGTGGCAAATTACCTCAAGGATATCAAGAACGCAGCCCATCAGCCTGTTGCTCAGTTAAAGCCCAACGAACTAGGTCTTTATGATATGTCTGGCAATGTCTGGGAATGGTGTGAGGATTGGTATCGGAAGACACCACAAAGTAAACCCTCAAGCAATTTCTATGTTATACGAGGTGGAGCCTACGATTGTGATGCCAAATATTGCAGGGTTACCAATCGTTTTATGTACGATCAGCGCCGACGTTTCAGACATGTTGGCTTCCGTCTTGCCCTGTCTGCAAAATAGCACATCTATTTCTTCTGGTTTTGTCGCATATAGTCAGGGAAGGTCAGCGACCAGCGTGAGCCTTTCCATTTGCGTACTAATGTGTCGTAGTCAGCCAGATGCTTATATGACAATCGTTTCTGTAGCCAAGGACGATGCTCCTTTTCTTTCACGAAATTGCCATAGAGTTCAAACTCTGAGAATCCTGCATGGCAACTGCGATCATAACTGTTGAGAATCGTTTGAATCCATGGGAGGCCTGACCGTTGACTAATGGCCTGATGCAACGACGCTATCTGTTCTTTGTCGAAAAGCATCTTATGGTCTACGTAAGACAACTGATGCAGTTCCAGTTCTGGTAGTAATTGATGGATATTGTCGTAATATGGCTGGTGCTCTTCATAACTCATGTAAAACACAGTCTTTCCTTCTTGAGTAAGAAATACGTGTGGACGAATCAATACGTGGTCTGCATCTATACAAAGATAGTGTTGGCATGTTCCCACCTTGCCACTGAGTTTGATAAATTGCTGGAACAGCCATCCGCTGCGGTTGATGGTCTGACCGTCAGGCAGATGTATCTCAAGATTCAGGTCTTTGGGGCCGAAACCCAGTACAGTACTTTCGTCAACGAACTGCAATCCTCTCTCGTCACAGAAACTGACAATCTCCTGCTGAGGAGGAGCGACGATATAAATATCCTTTATAGGATGCTCTACCTGATGGCGTACACCTTCTAGACACAGGGGCAGGATGTGCAGATCCTTGGCAATGATGGGAATCACCACATCGATGGGTTCCTTAGCCGGCTCCAACTTGGGGAAACGGCACCAGGAAAACAATCGGTATCTTATCTTTCTTAATTGTGACATACTTATTATTGGATTCTCCTAAACCAGTAATCGAATAGTTGGAAAGCCTCTGGGGTCATTGTTTTTTCATCGCCGCTATCCATTCTGTAGAGCGGGATGTCACGATACATCGCCGCCACGAGTGAGAAGGTGCTGGGTGGCCCAATCAGGAAGTCGCATTCGGAGAGCATGAAGAGGTCTTCCGGTGCGTTGCCGTGAAGATGATGAATATGCACAGTTGGACACAGACGCTGATATGTCTCTTCTGTCACAGCGGGATCGTTAGTCGACAGATAGACATGAATATCCTCTGCCTGATGCATGGCAGCGAATCTGTTGATGTGATTTACATAGACCTCATCATCAAAGTAAAATTTGCCATCCTGCCAGGCTGCATAGTCTCCCCTGCGGATGTGGACACCGAGGCGGATGATAGAAGATGGGCTATGGAGACTGGAAGGATTTTCTGCCTCTTGCATCTTTGTCCTGACAGACTCTGTGAATTTGCTGTCTATGGCGAACAGGTCGCAGATGTCCTTACGGTACTTCAGAAACAGGTCATAGAAGCGGACATTCCAGCCACTGACTACGATGTGTCTGTGGCGTAGCATCTTTTGCTCTAATGCCTCACGGTCGCAGTCGCTATGCTTGAAACTTGCTGTTGGCAAAAGTTTCAGCGCTGCCATATATTTTGCAAGCAGATACCACCCGAAGCCTGTCAGATTGGTGTGGCATATATGAAAGTACTGATATTTATAACTGAAACGCATGGAGATGACTTTCCTTCCATGCTCCCTGCCCCAGGCATAGACATGGGCATACTGCAACAGGTTGTTGCACATCTGACTCTTATCGCGGGCAAATATCATTGATATCTATTATTTTGGTTACAAAATTACAAATAAAAATCTATATATCCAAATAATTTCGTATCTTTGCAGCATGATAACATATGTTATACATCCAGAGAGGCTGAAAGAGCGTGGGGAGCATATACAGCGAATGCTTGACCAGAAAGGTATGGCTTTCGAGTTTATCAACGAAGGGAAAGACGATCGTCAGATTCAGTCGTACCTAAACCAGTGGATGAAGAATGGACAGGAGAACATGCTTGAAAGAGTCCCTCGGGTATTATGCACCATCTCACATTTCTTGGCTTATCAGCGTATTGTTGCCGAAGGAGCCGAGGGCGCACTGATTCTGGAAGACGATATCGTGCTACATGATGACTTCCTTCCACAGTATGAACGAAGCCTGGAAGAATACAGACGGTATTACACAGACAAGAAAGTCCTGATTTCGTATGAAGACAGTTCCTTGTTACTTGTACCCCGTAGTCAGCGGAAGAAGGGGAAAATGCTCTACGAAGGTAAAAGAGATCGTCTGTCTGGGGCCTATTTCATCAACCGTTTGGCGGCAAAGGCTATCTTGGATCACCTTGAGAGTGAGCATTGTGACAGGGCTATCGACTGCTATCACAATCTGCTTATCCAGGAAGGTGTTGTAGACTATTTCTGGTGTCATCCGGCTCTGGCCACGCAAGGCTCGTTTACTGGGGCTTTCCGTTCTGCCCTGTCGAAAAAGAAAGACCGTATGATAGAGATCAACTGGTGGTTTAAGAAGAACTACAAGCAATTGCTCTACTGGTTCAGATAAAAGAAGTCGGTCACTTTCTGTAACGGCCGTTTGTAATCTCGAAATATTTCTTCATGACCAGAAGGGCTGTCAGATGCTCACGCTCCTTATCTCGGAACTGGTCAACGAACTCATGGGCATGTTGGATGATGGCTTCTGCCTCTTCAGGATGGCCTATGTAATATTGTAGACGTTCCTCCAGATCGGAAAAATCCTCTTTAACTTCTATATAATGGTAGTTTGGCCTGAGCGTTCCCTCCATAAACCATGTCTCGCAAGTCAGTTGTGGTGTTACGGCGATAGAGTTTGACGACATCACCCACTTCAGATTTGAGGCGACATCGTTGCCTTCCAGCGACATGATGAACTTATAGTCAAGGTGCTCGTCAATGGTCAGTTTTCCCGCCTGCCAGTTCGGATGCGCCTCAATATGGTTTGTCGATGCTGCATCTACCATCTTACTCTTCCCCTCTGCAAAGAGGTTCATAAACACCTCCCTATTCTCCTTATGCGTTCCGAGGTCACCACGGAAAATGGCAATGTCTTTCTTGTTGCGCCACTGCTTTTTGTCATCGACAAATAGAAAATGGCGGTTTTTGTCTAACTTTAATATCACATTATTGGTGTTATCGCCTGCCAGCGGGCGGCTTTTTGTGATTGATGGCAAGACTGGTATATGCTTGGTGTCGCCCGAGAGCAGCACCCATCTCAGTTCTTCGTCGAAGTAGCGGGCAATCTCCATGGAATCATGATAGTAGGTAGACTGATTTGTCATCGGCTGGTCTTTGACTGCTATCGCTTTCTCTTCCCACTCTTTTTGATTGTAACCGTTCTTTGTGACTAACTTGCAATAATAGTCTACCCGCCTGAGGATATCATCCTTGTCCGGTCGTTTATCCAGTTTGGACAGTTCGTGTTCCAAACGCATCTGAAAGAAGCACCGGGGCGTATGCTCTAGCAGAAAACACTTGATGTAATACTTCAAATTACTATTTTTGCCGTTGTGCAACAAGTAGTAGATGCCCCTTTTATTCATCGTAAATGCATATTTATGGCTGCAAAGTTACATAATTTATTTTATTTTTGCTATCTTTGCAGCAAAAAAGAAATGCCAACATACGATATACGTCCACTCCAACTGAGAATCTTGTCCATTCTTGAGGCTGTTGACAGTGTTTGTCGAGAGCATGGCCTTCATTATTATGTATGGGCAGGTACGATGATTGGAGCCATACGCCATAAGGGATTCATCCCTTGGGATGACGACTTGGACATCGCTATGCCTCGTCCTGATTATGACAAGTTGATTGCGCATTGTCGTGAGTGGTTGCCTGAGCCTTTTGAGATGGTATGTGCGGAAAACGATGATGTCTATCCTCTGCCATTTGCCAAGATACAGGATGGCAGTACCACACTCATTGAACGTCTGCACCTTAAATATCTTGGTGGCATTTATCTTGATGTCTTCCCTGTCGATGGTGCGCCTAAGGGATGGCTGGCACAGAAATGGCATTTTGGAAGATATGAGTATTATAAGCGGGTGCTATATCTGCTTTTCCGCGATCCCTATAAGCATGGGCATGGGCCAAGCAGTTGGATACCCCAACTTTGTCGTAGTCTCTATTCCCTGCATAGGGTTCAGACTAAGATACGCAAGATACTAACAAAATATAACTACGATGAATGTGAACTTGTTGCCGACTATGATGATGGCTCCAAGGGCGTGATGTCAAAGTCTGTTCTTGGTACACCTACACCCTATGAGTTCGAGGGAATAAAGGTCTTAGGGGTAGAACAATACGACACTTATCTGTCAAACAAATATGGTGATTATATGACGATTCCAGATGGAAACCACCAGCGCCAGCATAATTTCCATTATTTAGATTTAGAGAAACCCTATCATAATTACCGGGAGTAGAAACAATGAAGATTCTGTACTATTTTATTCTGGCTATTTGGTATGTATGCTCTCTATTACCGATGAGAGTACATTACGTGATATCCGATTTGTTATTCTGGCTGCTCTACAAGGTGGTGGGATATCGTAAGAATGTGGTGTGGAAGAATCTGGCGGAGTCTTTCCCTGAGAAGTCGGAAGAAGAACTGCAGAGAATTGAGCGTAGCTTTTATCATTTCTTCTGTGACTATTTGGTGGAGACGGTAAAACTGATGACCATCAGTCAGGAGGAAATGAAAAGGCGTATCAAGTTCAAGGGCTCAGAACTTGTTGATGAGATTATGGGAAGTGGACAGTCCATTGCCCTGTATCTTGGACATTACTGCAATTGGGAATGGGTGTCATCCATTCCGTTGTGGGTAAACCCAAATGCGTGGTGTGGACAGGTATATCATCCATTAGAGAACAAGGATTTCGACAAACTCTTCCTTCAAATTCGCAAAAGGATGGGCGCTCACAGCATAGCCATGCAGGATACACTTCGTGAGGTGGTGAAACACAAACGTGAGAACCAGCCAATCATCGTCGGCTATATCTCTGATCAGAAACCTCACTGGGTGAATATCCATCATTGGGTGGACTTTCTTCATCATGACACACCAGTACTGACGGGAACAGAGCGCATCATCCACAAGATGAATCATGCTGTGCTGTATCTGGATATTCAGCGTGTTCGTCGAGGCTATTATGAGGCAGAATTCAAGTTGATTACCCGTGAGCCTCAAAAGATGAAGGAATATGAGTTGACGGATATCTATTTCGAGATGTTGGAGAAGACCATAAGACGCGCTCCTGAGTTCTGGCTTTGGAGCCACGACAGATGGAAGCGTACGCGTGAGGAATTTAATGAGCGTTTCGAGGTGATTGATGGAAAGGTGATAGCCAAAGATCACCCGGACAACAAGCCTGCTCCACCCAAGAAACCTTGGTATAAGTTCTGATTAAGGCATGAGACGGTTCTCGCTCATGCGTTCCATGTATTGTTGGATGATGGCTTTCAGTTCAAGTTCCATCTGAGACTGTATTTCCACTTTTCCCATTAGGTTGTTTTTCATCAGACGGTCATCGAGGCTATAAAAAGCCTTGGTATGCGTGCCGTCAAATTGAAGGACATAGCCATAGCGCACATACTGATAGATACCGTTGAGATAGTTCACAGCCCAGGTGTTTTCTGCGGGGGTGTTGAGTACATCTATGCCGAAGCCGAAATATCTTTTAGGGTATCCCAAGATACCTAGGACTGTTGGCAGAATGTCTATCTGCTGGGCAACTTTGTTTTGTATCTCGTTATCAGGACGGCTTGGATCATAGAAGATAATTGGTGAGCAGAATCCTCCAAGATCAGACTGGTATTCCGCATGATCACTCATATTAGTGTGGTCGCTTGTCAGCACAAAGATCGTATTCTTAAACCAATGCTGACGACTGGCAGTTTGGAAAAAGCGTCCCAGAGCCATATCAGTATAGCGTATACACTTATGGATATCAAGACCCTCTTCTGGAAATTGTTTTTGGTATTGCTCAGGAACAACAAAGGGGTGATGACTACTGGCTGTGAAGACGGCTGTCATGAAAGGCTCGTGCATCTTCGACATCTCTTCGGCATAGAACTGTAAGAAAGGCTCATCCCAAATGGCCCATGTGCCGTCAAAGTCGTCAGTGCCACAGGCTGCCTCATATTCTGTCCGTCCATAATAATGCTGAAAACCTATTTTCTGAGCGAAGGCCTGAAATCCCATCGATCCATTCTGGGCCCCATGGAAGAATGCCGTCTCATAGCCTTCTGCTGCCAATATTCCTGCGATTCCTGTATAGTCGTTCATAGAGGCAGGGGTCAGAATGAAGGGTTCCACAAACATAGGGATGCTGGAAAGGATGGAGGGCATACCATCGATGCTCTTCCTGCCGTTGCAGTAACTGTATCGGAAGGTGGTACTCTTGCTGATGAGTGAATCGGTAAACGGAGTATAGCCCTTGTATTTTCCGCCTTCGAGGTCTTTGTTGAGTGCGCCGATATATTCCTTTCCGAAACTTTCCACGATAAGGATGACGACATTCTTAGAGGTAAGAGGTGAGAGGTGAGGGGTGAGGGAATTGTGGATAGGCGTAAAGATGGCCTCCATATCTGCCTTGTTCTCGAAATAATGCGGCACGACAAATACGTTTTTCCCAATGGTGCGTATCAAGGAGAAAGGTGTATTTAGCACCAGTGCTGCATCCGTTGGTCGCAGGGCATATTGATTGGCATTTGAGATGGTGATGGGGCGCACGGCAGTGGTAAAACCGCCCCGTATGCCTGCGACACTCAAGGGAATGGCAATCAGCAATGCAATGGTATTTACGACATAGTAGTATCGAAGGTTGGTGATGGCTTTGGGTGTGGCGTAAAGTCTCCAAAGCAATATTATCACGATGATGAACAACAGTACGAGATACCAGTGATTGAGAAATTCTGTGCCAATGATGCTTCCAAGATTACTCTCGTTGGCAAACTCGTCAAATACCGTCGTAGTGGTGCGACGCATGGTATATTGGAAATACACGGAGTCTGAGAGATTCACTGCCAAGGCGAAACCATTGATGAGAATATATAACCATTTACAGAACTGATGATACCCTCTGCTTTCTTTCTTGTGCCAAGGCAACAGCATCAGCACAATGTAAAGTGCATTGGTATAGATGATGGCTGAGGTATCGAAGAGCAAACCTCCCTTAAAGACGTCGGACGTATAGTTTAGATAGTTGGTATTCTCAAGATAATACTCACAGCGTGCAATCTGATAGACAAGGTACACCAGCAACAGATTCCACACCGCTGCTACCACTGATGAATATGACTTGTTGAGAATTTGTTTCATCGCTGGTCAAGATCTTTTGATGCCGCCTGCAGTATTGCCTTTGCCTGGAGGATCATTCTTTCTTGTTCCTTACCTTGTGAGGCTACTACACGGTTACTGATGAAATCGTAATTAACGAAGTTACTGTCATCGTATATGGAGAATCCGTCGTCGTAGGTGTTGATGGCAATAGGATTTGTATATGACTCGCTCATCACGTCGCGACTGAAAGTGAAATCCTTGTGGCTAATACCCATCTGACCCAACAAGGTCGCAGGCAGATCGGTCTGATTACAAATCTGCTCTATGTGTTGTGGCGCTTTTACGGCTCCACCAGTCCATATCATCGGTATGTGATTTTTCAGGGGATTCGTTTCATCAATGTTTTTATAGGGTATACCATGATCAGGCAACATAATGATTAGCGTGTTATTCCATACGGGGCTTTGACGGAGTTTTTTAATGAAATTGCCTACACATTGGTCTAAATAGTAGAAAGCATTCAGGATTTCATCTTCAAACTTGTTGATAGGGACATCCCACGGCGCATGACTACTCAGCGTGGAAAAACCAATGAGAAAAGGTTGAGGTAGGGTTGTGCAGAGATCGTAGAGGGTACCGAAGGTGATATCGTCGCGCACGCCCCATCTGGCACTTTTCTGTTCATCTGTACTATAGTCTTGTGACCATGTCAGTTGTTGGAAACCACCGCTGACAAGATAACTGCGCATGTTGGTAAAGTTGATGTCGCCACCATAGAGATAGTGGGTATGGTAGTTCCTCTCATTTGAGAGTGTTCGTGCTATGTTGGGCAGAGATTGGGACTTTGACGGTATTTTCATCACTGACATCGTAGGGAATGACGGATAGCCACTCCAAGTGCATACGGTGCCTCTGTCTGTACGCCAAGTGTTGCCATAACAATTGGTAAAGTAGATTCCTTCATGAGCCAGACGGTTCAGATTGGGAGTCACATCATCCCGGCCTCCGATTTCTGTAAAGGTACCACCTAAACTCTCAAGAAGGATAATGACAATATTAGGTGCTTGGGTCGTAAGAAGTGTATCATTTTCTGTACTGTCTGTGTTATATAACCTGCTGATGATTTTTACGCACTCGCTATCATCCATAAAGTGGTATGACACATTATTGGTGGCGGTCTTCTCAAACGAGGCAAAGAAACTGAATACAGGATTCACTGCCGAATGGTTTAAGAACTGGTTCTGTGAATAATACACCTGTCCGATATTCGTAGTTGACTCACCTAATCCGCCTCTGATGCCGATGATAATAAGAGGGATACAGATCAGATAGAAGATGGTCTCGCGAACCTTGGCGATAGTACCAGTCGTATTTTTTGTCCGTAACGTACGGACTATATATTTGTAACCGAAAAAAAACAGAAGTGTCACTGCTATAATCACAATCACTCGCCAGATGAGATAGGCTGTGGTTACGCTGGCCATGGCCTCAGTAGGCGTTTCGAGATATTGCAGACACGAGGCGTCTAGTTTGAATCCCCAGAAAGGATAAAGACTGGTGTCTGCCACGAATGCCAGTGTCAGCGCCAGCGAGATAATGGCAAAGAACGAAAGGAGTATGATTCTCAGCCATCTCGTGAATCCCGTCCAGACGCTTACTATCATCAGAAGGAAAGGAACACTCAGGATATAGAGTGAAGTGGAGAGGTCGAGTGAGAGGCCGTGATGAATCACCTCACACATATCGCTGAAAGTGACGGGATGGTCGGCTCCGTTACAGAGCATAAACACAATCTTGGCGGCAACAAAGATGACTACCGTCAGCAGGTATGTTTTCAGAAGGAATAATACCCTTTTCGCCATCAGTCTACAATTTCTGCATCTCGTTGAGTTTCTTGTAATAACCGTCGAAGGACAACAGTTCCTCGTGGGTACCCCGTTCTACGATACACCCCTCGTGGAGCACGCAGATCTCGTCGGCATTCTTGATGGTACTCAGACGGTGGGCGATGGCTACCGTTGTACGGGTCTTCATCAGGCGTTCGAGAGCATCCTGTACAAGTCGTTCGCTTTCTGTATCGAGGGCCGAGGTGGCCTCATCCAAAATCAATATTGGCGGGTTTTTCAGGATGGCACGGGCGATGGAGACACGTTGACGCTGTCCGCCACTGAGTCTGCCGCCCCTGTCGCCGATATTCGTATCGAATGCTGCCTCAGAAGCCATGATGAAGTCGTAGGCATTGGCAATGCGGGCGGCTTCCTCTATCTCGTCCTGAGTGGCATTGCCCACACCGAAGGAGATATTGTTGCGGAAGGAGTCGTTGAAGAGGATAGCCTCTTGATTCACGTTACCGATGAGTTGGCGCAGATCGTGGATGCCAAGGTCCTTCACGTTGATGCCGTCGATGAGTACCTCACCCTCCTGCACATCGTAATAGCGAGGAATTAGGTCTACCAGTGTCGACTTGCCGCTGCCGCTCTGTCCTACAATAGCAATGGTCTTCCCTTTGGGAATGGTCAGATTGATGTCTTTCAGCACCCATTGCTCACCATAGCGGAACGATACATTGCGGAATTCTATTTGGTGCTCGAATCTGGACAGGCGCTTGGGATGACTGGGCTCCTTGATGGTGTTCTCTGCCAACAGGATCTTGTCGATACGTTCCATAGACGCCAGTCCTTTCGGAATATTGTAGCCCACCTTTGAGACTTCTTTCAGCGGATTGATGATGCTATAAAGGATCACCATATAATAGATGAATGTAGGACCGGAGAGTGTCATATTATTCAGCACCAGCACACCACCGAACCACAAAACAATCACAATCATTGCCGTTCCCAAGAACTCACTCAGAGGGTGACCTAAGTTCTGGCGTATGTTCACTTTCATGATGTCGTTACGATAGGTGCTGTTGATAGTATTAAACTTATCGCGCATCTTTCCTTCTGCACAGAAGGCTTTGATGATGCGCAGTCCACCCAGCGTTTCCTCTACCACTGTCATCGTGTCGCTCCACAGTGCCTGTGCCTTGATGCTTTGCGCTTTCAGTTTTCTTCCTATCCAACCCATAAACCATCCGATGGTGGGTATGATGATGATGGCAAACAAGGTGAGTTGCCAGGAGATGAGCACCAGCGTGATAAAATAAGACAGGATAAGGATGGGGTTCTTGAACATCAGGTCGAGGGATGACATGATACTCGTCTCCACCTCCTGAACATCGCCAGTCATACGGGCAATGATATCACCTTTGCGTTCTTCTGTGAAGAATCCCAGCGGGAGACTGACAATCTTTTCATACAACTGATTGCGGATGTCTCGTACGATACCTGTTCTGATGGGTACGACGCTCGATGCTGCCAGGAAATAGGTAAATGTCTTGAAAAGCGTGGCAACAATCAGGAATAGACCGATGAAAAGCAAGGTCGTAGTGGCTCCTTTGTCTGCTATGAACGTGTTGATATAATAGTAGATGTTGTTGATGGCCACATCCTTGAAACTGCCGTCACCCCACGCCATCAGTTCCGTTACGTTAACACCGTCACCTGTCTTGAAGAGAATCTGCAAGATCGGTATTAGGGCTGCAAACGAGAAAATGTTCAGCAATGCCGAGAGGATGTTGAATACGATTGACAATACAATGTATTTCTTGTACGGTGGCACGAAGCGTCTGAGTACATTCAAAAACTCTTTCATAATGCTTCTCCTAATAATGTTGCGCTGGTGGAACCTGTTATCTTTACACGTACCGTCTCGCCGATATGATGTCCAGCCTTGTCGAACACCACCATCTTGTTCTGTTCCGTCCGTCCGCAGAGTTGCTCACGAGAACGCTTCGAGAATCCTTCTACCAATACATCAAACTCCTTACCCTCATCTTTCTTGTTCTGCTGGGCAGAGATGTCCGTCTGTAAGGCGATGAGTTCATTCAGTCTGCGTATCTTCTCTTCCTCAGGGACATCGTCGGGCAGATGCTTTGAGGCGTAAGTGCCAGGACGCTCTGAGTACTTGAACATAAAGGCGGAGTCGTAGCCAACCTCTCGCATCAGACTCAAAGAGAGTTGGTGGTCTTCTTCCGTCTCCGAGTGATAGCCCACAAAGATATCGGTGGATAGTCCGCAGTCAGGGATGATCCGACGGATGGCAGCCACACGGTCCAGATACCACTCACGGGTGTATTTGCGGTTCATCAGTTTCAGGATTCTGTCGCTGCCGCTTTGCACAGGCAGATGGATATGCTTGCAGACGTTCGGCATCTCGGCAATCACTTTCAACGTCTCATCGCTCATATCCTTCGGATGGCTGGTGGTGAAGCGCACGCGCATCTCAGGGACCTCTTCGGCCACTCGGCGCAGCAATTCGGGAAAGAGTATTCTCTCACCTCTCACCTCTTGGCTCTCACCACTATAACTGTTCACGTTCTGTCCGAGAAGCGTCACTTCCTTATAGCCCTTGTCTCGTAGGTCGCGCACTTCTCTTAAGATACTTTCCACATCACGGCTCCGCTCCCGCCCTCGGGTATAGGGTACGATGCAGTAGTGACAGAAATTGTTGCAACCGCGCATGATACTTACGAAACCGCCTATCTTATGACCTAAGCCGATACGTTGTGGCACCACATCCTTATAAGTCTCCGTTGTGGAGAGTTCGATGTTCATCGCCTTATGCCCCATCTCTGCCTGCGCAATCATGTCCGGCAGTGACAGGTAGGCATCAGGCCCCGCCACGAGGTCGGCATGGTGATTTTCCAAAAGATCCTGCTGCGCCCGCTCTGCCATACAGCCCAACACGCCAATGATTAGCGGATGCTTGCGTCGGATGGCGGCAAGAGCCTCTAAACGGTGATAGATCTTCTGTTCCGCATTATCCCTCACACTACAAGTGTTCAGGAACACGGCATCCGCCCCTTCCAGACTGTCGGTCGTCTCGTAGCCTGCCATCTGCATCACAGATGCCACCACTTCCGAGTCTGCCACATTCATCTGGCAGCCGTAGGTCTCTATATACAGTTTCTTCATTATTTACTTCACGACCCAGATGTCGTTGGTCTCGAGGAGTTCAGTGAAGTTGTGGTACTTCTTCTGAGCCGAGACCTCAGCGAGTTGGGTGTGGACAGCCTCGTTGTAGGTGGGAGCCTCCACGTCACGGATGACGCCAAGGGCGATGGGGAAGCCATCCTCAGGGGTCATCATGGCGAGTTTGAGTTGGAGGGTGTTATCCTCGCAGTGGGCATCGTGCACGAGTACATCGTCGAGGGTGTAGCCATCCTTGCCGATTTCCACCACCTTCAGTCCGAAGCCCTGCTGGACAAGTCCGAACTCATTGTTCTCACCAAAGACAAGTTTCTCGCCATGCTTCACGTAGATAGCGTTCTTCTTACGACCCTCGTTGTTGTAGACGATGTCGTGGCAGTGGTCATTGAAGATGACGCAGTTCTGCAGTACTTCAGTCACGCTGGCACCCTTGTGCTCATAGGCGGCCTTCAGTACCTCTACGCTACCCTTGGCATCAGTAGCCACGCAACGGGCGAAAAAGTGTCCGCGGGCACCGAAGCAGAGTTCTGCTGGACGGAAGGGATCCTCCACTGTGCCGTAAGGACTCGACTTGGAGACGAAGCCACGGGGTGAGGTGGGAGAGTACTGACCTTTCGTCAAACCGTAGATGCGGTTATTCAGAAGAATCATGTTCAGGTCGATGTTACGACGGTTGGCGTGGATGAAGTGGTTACCACCGATGGCCAGTCCGTCGCCGTCGCCAGAGATCTGCCAGACGGTGAGGTTGGGATTAGCCACCTTCGCACCGGTGGCGATGGCAGCGGCACGACCGTGGATGGTGTTCATGCCATAGGTTGCCATGTAATGGGGCAGACGACTGGAACAGCCGATACCACTGATGACTGCGATGTTCTCGGGGGCTACGCCAATCTCGGCCATAGCCTTATGGAGTGAAGCCAGGAAGAAGTGGTCGCCACAACCAGGGCACCAACGGGGCTGGCCTTTCTTAAAATCTTGT
>JAGCRH010000088.1 GCA_017964785.1 Prevotella sp. | reverse complement strand
GGCTCCTTGGGTTTCGGCTTTTCCTTCTTCTCCTTCTTGGGGAAGATCCTGTTCGCCTGGGTCTTCACGTCCTTGTCGCCCTTGAACTCCTTGACGAGTGCTTCATACTGCTCGTCAGTGATCTTGGTGTTGACATTGGCATCGTCCTTAATCTCACCCAGACTCTTCTTATTTTTCAGGTAATCAACTGCCGTTTGAAGACCTATGTTCAGTTCTGTTAATACTTTATTTAATCTAACACCCATTCTTTTTTCATCTATAAACTATAAACTCTCAACTATAAACTAAACAAATCATTCGAACTCCGAGCGGAGCACTTCCAGCAGATGATCCACAGTCTCTTCTTCCAGATCGGCCTTTTCGAGCAACATCTCACGGGGTGCATTGAGCACAGCCTTGGCGGTATCCAGACCGATGGCCTTGATGGAGTCAATGACCCATTGGTCGATCTCGTCGGCAAACTCATCCAGATAGATATCCTCGTCAGCCTCACTCTCATTGACCACACGATAGACATCGATGGTGTATTCTGTCAACATCGAAGCCAGTTTGATGTTCATACCACCACGACCGATGGCCAGCGACACCTCTTCGGGTTCCAGATAGACCTCGGCCTTGTGGTTCTCCTGATCGATGACGATACTGGAAATCTTGGCAGGACTCAGGGCACGGGTGATATACAACTGGATGTTCGACGAGTAGTTGATCACATCGATGTTCTCATTGCCGAGTTCACGCACGATACCGTGCACACGACTACCCTTCACACCGACGCAGGCACCTACTGGGTCGATACGCTCATCGTAACTCTCCACAGCCACCTTGGCACGGTCGCCCGGCATACGGGCCACCTTCTTGATGGTAATCAGACCGTCGTTGATCTCAGGCACCTCGGCCTCCAACAGACGCTCTAAGAACAACGGACTGGTGCGCGAAAGGATGATACGGGGGTTGTTGTTCTCATTCTGCACCTCTTTCACGATGGCACGGACGGTCTCGCCCTTGTGGTAGTTGTCGTTGGAAATCTGTTCACCCTTCGGCAGATGGAGTTCGTTACCCTCGTCGTCGATGAGCAGCACCTCGCGCTTCCAGATCTGATAGACCTCACCGCTGACCACCTGTCCCACACGATCCTTATACTTCTGATAGAGCGAGTCGTGCTCCAATTCAAGGATCTTGGAGGCCAGGGTCTGACGGAGGTTCAGGATGGCACGACGACCAAACTTCTGGAAATTCACCTCTTCCGACACTTCCTCACCGATCTCATAGTCAGGCTCAATCTCCTGAGCCTCACTCAGGGCGATCTCCTTGTTCTCATCCTCCACCTCACCGTCGGCTACCACCACACGGTTACGGTGAATCTCAAAGTCACCCTTGTCGGGGTTGACAATCACGTCAAAATTCTCGTCTGATCCGTAGATCTTCGCAATCACATTACGGAAACTCTCTTCCAGAACACTTACCAGCGTGGTGCGGTCAATGTTCTTCGTCTCTTTAAATTCCTGAAAGGTCTCAATCATTGAGGGGCCTTTCGCTTCTTTTTTTGTTGCCATTAATATTTATTTTTGTTTCTATTAATTCTTACTTAAAGGCGAGCACGTATTTGGCATACTTGATGGCATCCATCGAGTAGGTCTTATCCACATCTACCAGGACGGGACGCTTCTTGCCTTCTACGGTCTGCTTCTCTTTGACAGTCAACACGAACTCCCGTCCGTTGACTTCCTTCAGGATGCCCTGCACCTTCTTGCCGTCAGTGCCGAGCACTTCCAGTTCGTCACCGATATGGTTCACGTACTGCTGCTCCACCTTGAACGGCTGACCGATCCCTGCGCTGCCAACTTCCAACTCGTAGTCGCCCAGTTCGTCACCCAGGCGCTCCTGCAGGAAGCGACTCAGTTCTGCACAGTCCTCAATCCATACGCCGTCGGCATGGTCAATCTCAATTACGATGCGATCGTCGGCACCAAACAAAATGTCTACCAGGAAGTAGTCGTTGCCCTGCAACCACTCTTCCACCAAAGTCTTTACTGTTTCCTTATTAATCATCGAACAATTGTGTAATTAGAATGAAAAAGAGAGGCCCTTGCGGGTCTCTCATTCCACTGAACGGGTGCAAAGGTACTACTTTTTCCCCATTCCACCAAATAATTAGCCTTTTTTTTACGATAATGCACTAAATAATTCTAATTTCTTCGGTTTCAGCGAGATATTTCCAATCGGTTTTTGGTCGATTGTAATCAGCGACGAAGTTTCCTTGGGTTTCTTGGGAGCCAGTAACTTCTTATATTCCTCTGGGTTCTTCAACAGGCGTTCTGCCTCCTTCAACTGACGGTCATAGTTCAGCCCGGCCTCAATGGCACCTGCCTGATAATAGTAGGCTGCAATGATGTCTGTTTCCAATATCTGCAAGAGTACGGCTTTGTGCTTCTCCAAGTCGAAGGCGACATCGTGGTTGAGTTTCGATGCCAGGTTGTCGAAGGCGGCCTTGGCCTCCTCGTAGTAGCCCTCGAACTGAGCCGTCTTCACCAACTGGTCGAACTGTTTCTTGCTGACGGGATCATAGGTAAATCCGCTCTTGATGACACGAGCCTTGAAGTCGGCCCAGTCGGCATCAGTAAGATGGAACTCAGCGGCAGGGGCAATAGTAGGATGCTTGGTGATGTAGTCAACGACATAGTCGAACATCACCTCGGTAGAGTCCTGTCCTGTGGCAGAGAGATAGAAGGCGATGTTGGGGATGGTGTCAGCCTTGATCTCCACGTCGGGTTTGATACCTCCACCATCGCGCACTTCACGCCCATGAGCCGTATAGAACACCTTCGTCAGCGAGTCGGGAATATGTTCCAGATAACCGCCACCACTGTGCTTGTAGTTGATGGCCTGAATGCAACGTCCACTGGGGATATAGTATTTCGAGGTGGTCACTTTCAGATTGGTGTTATAGGGCAGGTCAATAGGGATCTGTACCAGTCCCTTACCATACGTACGCGTACCTAAGATAATCGCGCGATCCAGATCCTGCAAGGCACCGCTGGTAATCTCACTGGCACTGGCCGACTCACCATTCACCAGCACCACGATGGGCATCACGGTATCTACAGGCTCCAACATCGTCTTGTAAGTCCGCGAGGCTTCTTTCAGTTTACCCCTGTTCTCTACGACTGTGACCCCTTTCGGAATCCAGAGGTTCACAATGTTCACGGCCTCAGCCTCTGAGCCACCACCGTTATTACGCAGGTCGAAGATGAGTGAAGTGGCCCCCTGTTTCTTCAAGTCGACAAAGGCACGACGCACTTCCTTGCTGCTCTCCTGGGTGAATGAGTTGTAGTTGATATACCCGATATTCCCCTCACGCAGACCGTAATAAGGCATCTCAGGCAGTTTGATGTTCTTGCGGGTAATCTTGAACTTCATCTCCTTGGCCGTTGAGGGACGGAACACTTTCAATAGGAAACTTGTTCCTGGCTCGCCCCGCAGGTGGTTACTGACATGTCCCACCTCCTTGTCCGTCATCAACGAGTCGTCGATGCTCAGGATGATATCTCCCTTCTTCAAACCGGCCTCAGCAGCGGGCATATTGGCGTATGGCTCGTCGACAACCACGCGATCCAGTTTCTGGTGCTTACGGATCAAGGCGCCGATACCGGCGTATTTGCCTGTCAGCATCATCCGCAGGTCTTTGGTGTTCTCCTCTCCATAATACTCCGTATAAGGATCCAGGCTGTGCAACATCGCATCGATGGCTGTGCCGATGGTTTCCTTCGGGTTGAGGGTGTCAACGTAAAGGAGTTCGAGGTTCTTGTAGATATTATTAAAGATGTCAAGATGCTTACCCACCTCGAAGTGATGATCGTTCTGAGACTGTGCCGCTAATGTCAGCGGCACAGTCAGAACCAATGCTAAAAACAATTTTCTCATTTGTCTGTTTCCAGTTTCTTACCTGACATCAGGAGTTCTACGAGCGGACGATCCTTAAAGGTGTGGCGCTGCTGGTCCCAGAAGCCGAAGTCGGCATCATAGCACCAGGTAGTCCAGGCGATATTAAACTCATCGAACACCGTCAACATATCCCTTGTCCAGTTGTAGGCTAACTCACGATCCACAGGCTCATAGACACCCCACTCACCGCAGAACAGTTGCAGGTCGTATTTCTTGGCTGCCTCGATGGCATCCTTAAACTGTTCACGAATCTTGTTGATATCCCACACTTCTTCGGTATACTGCTTCAACTGGTCCTTGATATCTGCGGGGGCAGCGTCGTAGTCTTCCTTAGATACCAACACACCGGGATAGTTCACCTTACCCTTGTATTTGCCTAACGGTGTCCACCAGGCACCATAGTGCGTGAGGATCATCGGGTTGTAATAGTGGAAGGAAAGGATGATGTTCTTGTCGCCTTCAGGTACCTTTAAGAATTTCATCGTCTCATGGCCCTGCCAGCGGTTGGAGCCGATGACGAGGGTACGCTGAGGCTCCCTTTCACGTAACGCCTTATGTACTTTTGCCACGAGGGCATTCCACTGCTCATGGTCATCGGCTACGGGTTCGTTCATAAACTCATAGGCCACCCAGTCGCAACTGCGGTCTTTCAGGAAATCGGAGAGTTGATACCAGAGATTGATCAGTCCCTGCTGGGCTTCTTCCGATGTGAAGAGCGTATTGGCCGACTGTCCGCCCTCATTCACGGCATTGAAGTAGTGCGAGCGGATGATGTGCAGGTCGACGATGGCGCGCAGGTTGTGCTTCTTAGCCCAGTCGAGGGCGTTGTTCAGCAGATCCCAGGCCTCAGGCAACTTATTGCCCTGCTCATCCCAGAACTGCACCTCATCGATGGGGATACGTACAAAGTCGAAGCCCAACTCTTCCAGTCGTGTGAAGTCATCCTCCTGGATATGCAGGCGACGGGCCTCGCCACGCTGTTCCGACTGCGACAGCCAATGACTGACGTTTGTGCCGCGCTTGATGCGGAAGTTATTCACTTGTCCTGCCTGATTCTCGCTTTCGCTCTTACCTTTATTCTGGCAAGACGTGGTTACAAACAATGCCATCATGATGACGGCCAAGGTAAAAATCTTTCTCATATTTCCATTGTTATGATGTTTACAAAATCGTTATTCCGTTTTTCTATCTCACACCACCGCCGAAGCCGCCGCCGGAGAAGCCGCCGCCACCGCCGCCCCACGAGGTGTGGCCGCCATGGCCCGAGACACGATGGGCCTGCGCCTCACGCGCCGCCTTGTTGGCGACAGCACGCGAGGTACTGTTCAACAGCGTGGAACGGATCATCGGCAGTGTCATGTTGTTGGCCATCTGGTCGGCCACCTGATCCATATTGAAGTATTCGGGGTTGATCTTCTTCATGTCGGCAATCACCTGGTCGGCGATACCGAAGAGGGTGGCGTAGATCATATAGTCCTTCCACAACTTTACCTCATTCACCCCGCGTTCGTCGAGGAGGGTGAACTCCTTCAGGAACTTTTTCAATCCAAAGACCTGGCGCACCTCATCGAGGCGCTGCTTATAGGCGGCAATGCCCGTCTTGGTGTGGAGGGTGCTGATGAACGAGTCGGTGATGCCCTCGTTCTTCCTGCTATGCATGAAGGTCTTGAGTTCCTTAGGTTCGAGGATGGTGTCGCTGCCGGCAGCCAACTTGAAGATGTTGTGCACCTTGCGCAGCAGCATGGGCTGGTCGGGGGTGTCGGGCAGGTCGCGGATGACGAAGTTCTGTTCCGTCTTGCCCTTGGCGTTGAGGCGCGACTCGATGCTGATGGCTCCCATGTTGATGAGTTTCAGGATGCAGGCGGAGAGGAGGTTATTGTAGTCGGCACCGAAATACTTGTAGGCATTAAGCATGTCGTTGGCAGCCTGAAGGTTGCCTTTCAGCGGAATGTCGCGGTACCAGAGCAGGTCCTTGTTGACCTTCTTCCGGGCGCGCCAAACATAGACGAAATACCAGATGCCGCCGACGATGGGCATGATGAAGAAGCCGAAAACGGTGAAGAGGAAGCCGATAATACCGAAGGCATCAGACACGGGGTCACTGCCGGAGCCGTTGTCGTAGTTATAGTAGTCGCTGCCCTCGAAGGCCTGGTTCTGCTTCTCCTCGAAGGTCTCGTTCTCGTGGACGACGGGTTCGAAGAGACCCTTGTTGAAGCGCACCATGATATACATGGCGCCGCTGCGACCGAAGGGCTCGGTGTTCCACGACTCGATGGTGCCATCCTTGGTGAAGGCCACCTCACCGCCGAAACGGAAGCCCCAGATGCCGCAGTTGTCCTCGTTGAAGGCGGGGGCATACAGTTCGCCCGAAACGCTGTCGGGAAATTCAGGAGCGGCTACAATGGTGAGGCGAGCCTCGTCGGGTTTGGGCGACACGCCTTCGTCGAGGAATACATGGCGGATGGCGTCGTAATCGCTATGGGCATGCACGAGGTTGGTGTAGGTATAGGTGGTGATGTAGGTACGCTCACCGCTGTCACCGAGCCCCCAACAGAGTTCGCAGCCACCGTGCTTATAGACGATGCCGCACTTGCCGGTCTTCCATGTTCGGGAGCGGTCGATATCCCATGCTCCGACATTCTCGAACACGGCGCCGGTCTCGTCGGAAACAGTCAGATCGCGCACCTCACTGCCGTCGGGGGTGCCCTTGCCAATGTAGCACTCCGTGCCTTCGGAGTCGATGGTCATCTGGCGCGTCTCGGTGATGCGGGCATCACCGTTGCGGCTCAACACCACGCGGATGTCGAGGCGGTGCAACTGTGGCCTTGCAAAAAGGCTTGTTGCTGACGCCAACAGCGTCAGCAATAAGACCATTTTACTTCTTAAATGCTTCATCGAGATCGGGGTATTGTTTCTTTTCCTCGCTGTCGACTTTCAGGTAGTCCTTTTGGTCGAAGTGGAGCATGGAGGCAACAATCGAAGAGGGCCACTGGCGCACCATGCGGTTCATCTTCGTGGCGGTGTCGTTGTAGACCATACGCGACATACGCACATTCTCCTCATACTGCTTCATACCCTCCTGCGCCTCCTTGTAGAGGTCGCTGGCTTTCAACTCAGGATAGCGCTCGAAGACCACGTTGAGGCGCCCCATCATCTGCGTGAGCAGGTCGCTCTGCTGGTTGATGCTCTCCGGCGTGGCAGGCAGGTTGCCATTGCCCATGTTGGCCCCACGGGCCTGGACGGCCTGGATGATGGTCTCCGACTCATGCTTGGCATACTGCGCCGCCGTCTTGGCGAGGGCAATCACCGCATCGAAACGGGAATTGAGTTGAACCTCGATCTGGCTCAGGGCGTTCTTACACAACTCATCGAGATTGACCAGCGAACGCTGGGTCATGATGAAATAACCAATGACGATTACCGCCAAAATAATGATAACTGTTAACATAACACGAAAAATTAATGGTTCTTTGGCGCAAAGATACGAAAAAATTCGTAACTTTGCACGCAGAACGGAAAAAAATAAGCAAATTTATGAAAAAGTTACTGATTCTGGCGCTGCTGGCCATCGGTTGCCAGTGCGGTTTCGCCGCCAACAAGACCTTCCCCCTGAAAGGTTCCTTCGTGAGTCCTGCCGACAAGCATATCCGCTATACAGGACGCATCAGTTTTGCCAATCCCGAACGCCCCGCGTGGAACTTCCCCGGCATTCAGATCATCGCCACCTTCGAGGGGACCTCGCTGCGGATGATGGCAAAACCCAAGAGCGGCTACTTCATGGCACAGATAGACCAGGCGGAGCCCTTCAAGGTGGCCTTCCGCGGAGAGCGCGACTCGGTGGTGACGCTGGCGACAGCCCTGCCCGACGCCAGGCACACCGTCAGGCTGATGTACGTCATCGAGGGCTATGAGTTCTTCCCGGAGTTCTGGGGCTTCCTGCTCGACAAGGGAAAGCAACTGGCAGAGCCTCCCGTGCTGCCGACAAGGAAGATCGAATTCATCGGCAATTCCATCACCTGCGGCTACGGCAACGAGGGCATGAGTAAGTTCCAGGGCTTTGAGTACGAGACGGAGAACCACTACTACTCGTATGCCTCATTCACGGCCCGCGCCTTGGAAGCCCAGCACTGGGTGGTGGCACGCAGCGGCATCGGTGCCTATCGCAACTACAACGGACCGAAGACCGGTAATCCGGAGTCGAACATGCCTGTGCAGTATGAGTATACGGGCTATGCCTGGAAACCGGAACTGCGCCAGGAGGCTACCTTTTTGAAGGAGAAATGGGACTTCAACCGCTACCAGCCCGACGTGGTCTGCATCAACCTGGGTACCAACGACCTCTCCACCCCCAATTACGACGCGAAACTGCTGAAACAGAACTACCACAGACTGTTGAAGATGGTGCGCCAGCACAACCCAAAGGCAAAGATCGTATTTCTGACGGGGTCGATGCTCTACAACGAGGAACTGAAACTGCAAAAGCAACTCCTCGACGAGGTGACGGCGGAGGCACAGAAGGCCGGTGACAAGGAGGTGTACCGCTTCGACATGAACCATATCGACGGAGAGGCCTTCTACGGCAATGACTGGCATCCCAATATCTATCAGGACGAGAAGATGGCAGGGGAACTCACCCCCTATCTCCGTAAACTGATGAACTGGTTCTAACCCAAGAGTCGGCGGGTGTCTTCGAGGATGCCTAAGAGTTCAGGCATCGTCTCGGCGCGGAGCATGGCGATACGCGTCTGACGGAAATTAGGAATACTTTTGAAAATAGGTGTGGCAGCGAGGTGTCTTCTGGTATGGAGGATGCCTCGCTTCTCGTCGATGCGCTCCACATTGAGGCGGAGGAGTTCTTCGAGGATGTCGAGTTTCTGGTTGAAGGAGAATCCGGAAGTTTCGGATGATGGGTGATCCAGATAGTCGCGGACTTCCTTGAAGATCCAGGGGCGCCCGAAGGTGGCACGGCCTATCATGATGGCATCGACGCCGTAGGTATCGAAGGCCGCCTTGGCCTCCTCTGCCGAGGTGATGTCGCCATTGCCGATGATGGGGATGTGGATGCGGGGGTTACGCCTGACCTCGCCGATGAGGGTCCAGTCGGCAGTGCCGGTATACATCTGACTGCGGGTCCTGCCGTGGATCGTTAATGCCTGGATGCCACAGTCCTGCAATTGATCAGCAAGTGAGGTGATAATCAGTTGTTCGTGGTTCCAACCTAAGCGGGTCTTCACCGTCACAGGCAGTTTCACTGCATCCACCACCTTACGGGTGATTTCCAGCATCTTGGGGATGTTTTGCAGCATACCGGCACCGGCACCCTTACCTGCCACCTTCTTCACGGGACATCCGAAGTTCAGGTCGATGAGGTCGGGGCCTGCCTGTTCTACAATCTTAGCGGCTTCCACCATCGCCTCGATGTCGCGTCCGTAGATCTGGATGCCTACGGGGCGCTCCTCGTCTGCTATGGTCAGTTTCTGGATGGTGGACTTCACATCGCGGATCAAGGCCTCGGCACTGACAAACTCCGTATAGACCATCGAGGCACCGAACCGCTTGCAGAGCAGGCGGAAACCGATGTCGGTGACATCCTCCATTGGTGCCAGGAACACCGGCTGCGAACCGAATTCTATCTCTCCTATCTTCATTTTGATTGCAAAGGTATAAAATAATTGATAATTCATAATTCATAAGTCATAATTCATAATTTTTTCGTAATTTTGCACGCAGATTATGATGAACGAGGATTTTGACATACGCGAGGAACGGTTCTCGCAAGGCGAAAAAGACTTTGAGAACGCCTTGCGACCACTGGCTTTCAACGACTTCAGCGGTCAGAAGAAGGTGGTGGAGAACCTGCAGGTGTTCGTGGAGGCTGCCAAGTACCGCGGCGAGCCACTCGACCACACCTTGCTGCACGGGCCTCCCGGACTGGGAAAGACCACCCTCTCGAACATCATCGCCAACGAACTCGGCGTAGGCTTTAAGATTACCTCAGGGCCGGTGCTTGACAAACCGGGCGATCTGGCTGGCATCCTCACCTCACTGGAGAAGAACGATGTGCTGTTTATCGACGAGATCCACCGTCTGTCGCCAGTGGTGGAGGAATACCTCTATTCGGCGATGGAGGACTACCGCATCGACATCATGATAGACAAAGGTCCTTCTGCCCGCTCGATCCAGATAGACCTAAACCCCTTCACCCTGGTGGGTGCCACCACCCGCAGCGGACTGCTGACGGCACCGCTGAGGGCCCGTTTCGGCATCAATATGCACTTGGAGTACTACGACCCCGAGACGTTGCAGAAGATTGTGGAGCGTTCGGCAGGCATCCTCGGCGTCCCCATCACGGAAGATGCCGCCCTGGAGATTGCAGGTCGCAGCAGGGGTACGCCCCGTATCGCCAATGCGCTGTTGCGCCGTGTGAGAGACTTCGCCCAGGTGAAAGGCAACGGCATGATCGACACGAAGATCACCCGTGTGGCACTGACAGCACTGAATATCGACCAGTACGGACTCGATGAGATCGACAACAAGATCCTGCTTACTATCATCGACAAGTTCAAGGGGGGCCCGGTGGGTATCACTACTATCGCCACTGCCGTCGGCGAGGATGCTGGCACCATCGAGGAGGTCTACGAGCCCTTCCTCATCATGGAGGGCTTCATCAAGCGTACCCCCCGGGGACGTATGGTGACGGAACTGGCCTACCACCACTTCGGGCGCAATCCCTACGGTGGCAACATTATGGAACCAAATCTCTTTGACTGATATGAGGACAGGCGTATTTGTAGGTAGTTTCAATCCCTTTACCATCGGGCACAACTCCATCGTCAGACGTGCCTTGCCGCTGTTCGACAGACTGGTCATCGGCGTGGTAGGCGACAATGTGCATAAGCCCGATATGCCGTCGGCAGAACAGCGGATGCAGGTGATCCGGGATCTCTATGCCGATGAACAGCGCATCGAAGTTAAGCCCTATCAAGGCCTGGCGATGGACTTTGCCAAAGCCGAGGGGGCCTTATATATAATAAAAGGTGTGAGGTCGGTGAGCGACTTCGAATACGAACAGTGGCAGGCCGATTTCAATCGCCGCATCGGAGGCATCGAGACCATCCTGCTTTATACCGAGCCGGAACTGGCCAGCGTCTCGTCGAGTGCCCTCCGCGAGTTGCAGCACTTCGGCGTAGACATCAGTCCCTATTTGCCAAAGGTGAAAAAGTGAAAAGGTGAAGGCCGCGATTAAGCGAGAACTATGCCAAATCGCATTTGAGCATTGTCGAGCGTGAGCGGGCTCGATGTGAAACATCAAAAATGAAAAGTTATGATAACGTATGAAGCAGAGGGGGTGAAGTTCCCCAATATCGGAAAGCGTGAAACCAGCAACTGGATCCGTCGGGTGGCAGCCTCCTATGGAAAGAAAGTAGGAGACATCGCCTATATGTTCGTCAACGACGACAAGATCCTTGAAACCAACAACCAGTTTCTAGGACACGACTACTATACCGACATCATCACCTTCGACTATTGCGACGGTAAGGTAATCAACGGCGACCTGATGATCTCACTCGATACCGTCTTTACCAATGCCGACAAGTTCGGATGCCCCTACGACGAAGAACTGCACCGTGTGATTATCCACGGTGTTCTGCACCTCTGCGGCATCAACGACAAAGGCCCCGGCGAACGCGAACAGATGGAAGCCGCAGAGGAGAGAGCCCTCGCCATGAGGGAGTAAAGAAGGATTTATTTGCCATCCAGTGTCACGATGGCCGACATGCCTGGCATCAGATGGGGATGTGGCGTGAGGGTGGCTTCTAAGTGTACCATACCGCTTTTTTCTACCACTGGACTGACTGCTGTGATGCAGGCCTGATGACGATCATCGGGATAGGATATCGGCGTCACGGTGATGACGGTGCCTTTCTCAAAACGCCGGAGTTCGTTTTCAAGCACATCGAAACTGACCTTCAAATGCTCGGTATCCACGATGCGGAACAGTGTCTCGCCAGGGACTGCCGTCGCATAGAGGACGGCATTGAGTTGAGTTACGATACCCGAGATGGGGGCTTGGATGGTACAGTAAGTCAACTGGTGTTCCAACTGGCGGAGGGCTGCCTTGGCGGTGTTATAGCCACTGTTGATGCGGGCCAGTTCACGGATGTTCTCTGGGGCCTGATCGAATGCCCCGCGCTTATAGCCCTGTCCCATCAGGATGTTCTGATACTGGTATTCGGCCCGTTCCAGTTCCGTACGACCCTTCACAATCTTATCCTCCGTAGCAGTCCTGT
>JAGCRH010000087.1 GCA_017964785.1 Prevotella sp. | reverse complement strand
TGGCCATTATTATCGGTGATGGCCGATCCGATGATACGTCCATAGGCATTCATCTCGCAGACGGTGGCACCCATCAGCGGACCTGTCTCGTCGCATACCGTGCCACTGATCTTATCGCCTGCCTTCACGGCTTCCTGTGCATTCGCGAGGCTGGCGATGAGTGCCAGCATGATGATGGTTATACTTTTCTTCATAGGTTGGTTTTATTTTGATGTTACTAATGTGCCGTCGAAACTGATGGCGTCGCGGTTCAGCGAGCGCACACGGATGGTGGCATCGCCGGAGTCGTAGAGTTGAACCACATAGTGGTAGGAGTCCTCACGCGTCTTCACATCGATGTCAATCTGCGTGTATTTCTTCGACTTGGGGGTGCTCGTCTTATAACTCAGCACGGGTTCCTCGAAGTTCAGGCCTATCGAGGGCGAGAGGGTGGGAGATACACGGGCCTGTCCCATATAGGGAAGATAACTGTGCAGCACGTCGCCTCGCAGTTCCAGGTAGAAGTCGGGCGACACCGTTCTCGCCCCGTAGCGCATGGTGTTCATCGAAGTGATATCAATATGCCACCGCTTGTTGGCTATGGCATTGGCTATTGCCTGACGCTTTCCCTCCTGCTCTGCACCTTTATGATACACCAACTTGCCGTTGATATAACTCTTGATCTTATACCATTCCTTCGGCATCCAGGCCGAACCCTCCGATGAGAAGAAAAGGATATGAAGACCGTCGTCCTGACGATGGAAATAGACGGCATAATCTTTGAAGTCTTTGTATCCGTTGCCTACAACTCCGCCCAAAAGCATGACTCCGGTGAAGGTGTCATAGACGAACCATTTGGATTCGTCATCGGCATCGGGGTACGGGAGGTCTGATGTGTAATGAAAATAATAGTACTGGTCCCGATGCTGATTGAGGTAGTCGTGTACCAGCGATTGGAGTTGCTGGAACAGTCTGTTGGCCTCGTCCCGATACCGGGCAGGGATGAAGTAGCGCGTGCCAGTGGTCAGACCAGCCCCGTTCTTGCTTTCTGCGAAGAATTTCGTTTGAATTCCGCTATCGAAATCGTCCCTGAACCCTGCGTCGTGGCGCCAATAGATGGGACAACTGTATGCGCCTTCCAGCGTCATCGCAGGTGCAAGGGCAGGCTGGGTGTGCGCTTCGAAGGCGGCGATGTCGAATGGTTTCATATCCTCTTTCTCAACGCCAAGACGCTCTTTGTACAGATGATTGTACGTACAGTCGTCCCTGCCGTATTCATCCTTCCGGTAGAATAAATTCGCGGAAACGTATTCACCATAGCGGTTTATATAGGAAGCGGGATGGGAAGGCGGCTGGTATTTGGCTTGTGGACTCACAAAATTCAAGATGTAATAGACGGAGTCGGTGCCATCCTTGTGGTTTTCGTACATCTGACTCTCCGTCGCCTCTTTGCTCAGACCGGTAAAGGCCGCGCGGATGGTATCGAGGGCTTTCGCCTGTCGCTCCTGTCGCTGTGCGATGATGCTGTCTGGCATGGGCTTGAAGGTGTAAGGCATACCTTGTGCGTGCATCGCAATGCTCAAACTGTGTCTGATACTGAGTTCATCGGTATTCGACTGGGTGAAACTGGTCTTGTAGCCCTGTTTTTGCAGGCTTTCTTCGAGTTGCCGGAGGCGCTGGTTCGTTGCCTCAGCCCAGTTTTGCGCCAGTGCCGTCGTTGCCAGCGCAAACATATATAATAAGGTGTATAGTCTGTTCATAATGTATGGCATTTCAATTCTTCAATTCTTCAATTTTTCAACTCTTCAATTCTTCCTGTATGTCTTTTTCTCGTTTACCCAGCGCTTTATCTTTGTCCACTCTTTGGGTATCCAGAGTTCGCCCTTTGTGGTGACTGAGAGGATGTGGAGGCCTTCGTCATTGCGGTAGTAGCCGAGATAATAGACGTCTTCGCTGTGTCCAAGATCTTCTGAACTGAGGATGTTATGGAGTTCGTATAAGTTGGGGTTCGAAGCGTAATAGAGGTAATTATAGCGTTGTTCGGGATGGTTGTTCACGTAGTTGTGGGCCAGTGAGTCAATCTGCTGATACAGCATCTCTCCCTCCTGCTCATACTGGGCAGGGAGGAAATAATGGGTGCCAGTGGTCAGACCCGCATGATCGCCAGGGCGCCAAAACCACGCCATCAGGTTGCCGTCGGGGCCGAGGTGGTCATCGCATCCCACGTCGTGCTGCCAATAGACGGGATAGGTCTTCGCGCCCTTGTATTGCTTGACAGATTCCAGCTTGGGCTCTATCAATGTCCTGACAGCGGCGATATCAAGTTGCTTCAAATCCTCGTACGGAACACCTCTGGGCTCCGTATATTCATGATAGTAATTAGCATTGGTTCGAGGCGCATAATTTAACTTGAAGGTACTGGTAGAGGCACCTTCCGCACCAATGATGCTTTCGCCAGATTCGCTTTCAAAATAGACCGCCTCTTGGTTATTACCGTTGTCAGAGCGAAATGCCAGCGTGTACCTGATGGTATCCTTCCCGTCTTTGTGGTATTCGTACATGTAACTCTCCGAAGCATCTTTTCTCACGCTGGCCAAAACGTTGCGTATGGTGTCGATGACACTTGGCATCAGTTGTTGACAAATGGCATCGACGCTGTCTTTTTCTGAAACCACACGATTGAGCGTCTCATTGTTCACACCCTCGTGGAAAAGCACTAACCCTGACTGAAAGAAAATCTGCCATGTGTGAGAGATGCCGATACCGTTGTTTTGAGAGTGGATGACTCCATAGTGCCCCTGCTTCTTGAAATATTCATCCAACTGGCAGAGGCGCGGATTGGCCTTCTGTCCGAATGCTGTCGCTGCCAGTGCGAGCAAGCATAAAAGTGTATAGACTCTGTTCATAATGGTCTGTCTTTAATATTCAACTGTTGTTTGATTTCCCTTTCCAGCCGCATACCGCGGGTGCGGATCTGCTGGGCTTGCATCTCAGCCACGAGGAAGGGGTCTGGCATCATGTCTGGCATCCGCTCCGGCGTCTCAGGGGTGGCCTCCTCCTGTGTCTCTGGGATGGCTTGCGGCTGCTGGGCTCTCTGGACTTTTTTCCGTCCTGTGCGGACTTTTTGTCCGACGTGTGCGGATGCTTTTTCCGCTTTTTCCGTCACCTGCGGACTGACGGTTTCCTGCTGCGGCTCTGCCTGCGGTTCCTGCTCCGCCTTCGGTGCTTCCGTCTGCGGCTTTACGGACTGCTGGGCCACCAATGGCTCGTCCTGCTGCTGTTGGGGCAGCAACGTATAGCCTATACCTATTAATAATAATAGACAGGCTGCTGCCGCCATCCACCGCCACAGCGTGCGGTGCTGCTTCGGCTGCTCGCTCTCCATCCGCTGCATCAGTCGGGCGTTCAGGTCGGCAGGCATCTGGGGCAGTGCCGCCTCTTCCTGCCGGAGGGCATCCCGCAGGTTCTGGTCTTGCTGTCGTAGGTGGCTCATCTCTTCCTCTTTCATGACTGTATCATTTTGATGATTCTACAAAGTTTCCGTCTTGTCCTGCTCAGTTTCGAGGCGATGGTCGTGGGTATCGATGCCGTCACGTAGGCAATCTCTTTCAGGCTCATCTCCTCGTAATAGAACATGGTGATGATGGCTCTCTCGTCTGGCGGCAGATGCTTCAGGGCGGCCCTGATCAACTGTACCGTTTCGGCGTTGGGCTGTCCGAAGGTCTCTTCCACTTCCGCATCCGTCAGGGCGTAGGCATCGATGCCTTTCTCCTCGTAGGATACTACCGCCGCCGGCTTCCTTCTCAGAAAACTGATCGCCTCGTGATAGGCTATTCGCGACACCCATGTCCGCAGCGATGATTGCTTCGCATCATATTTTCCGATATGCTTAAAGACCTTCACGAAGACATCCTGATATACCTCCTCGGCATCCTCGATGGCAGGTATGAGTCTCGCAATCTGTGCAAAGACATCACGTCCATAGCAGTCGAGCATCTGTTGCTGGGCACTGCGATCCTGTCTCAGTAGGCCCTCTGTCAGATTGACTTCGGTTTCGGTCATTCTCAATTCGGTCTTTATCTATATATACGCATAAAAGTGGGAAAACATTGCAAGGCAACCGATGCAAAGATAGCATTTTTATTTGAAAGTCGTGCAAAGATGAGCGGATTTTTTGTCTTGTACCTCCCGGACACCAAGATGAATGTCACACCTACAACGATTGGCTCGTCCCAAGGGCCAAAATGTGCCATTGAGTTGAGTTGTAAAAACCTTCTTGTCATAAGTGGGTAACTTCAAGGTACAAGCCTCTCATTTTACCCAATCCTCTATATCTAGTCCTTCGATATGATTAAAGTGCTTTATATTGTGAGTGACAACCGTCAGACCAGCAGCCTTCGCAGCGCAACCTATGAGAAGGTCAAAATCCTCAATAGGCTTTCCACTGTCTTTCAGACGCAACTTCTCTTGGGCATAAACATCGATGCTATTGGCAAAAGGCAGAACCTTTATTTCCTTTACGAAATCGTCAATCAACTTCAGATTCTCCTCCGTTCGATAACTCTTGTAAGCACCGTAGCGTAACTCAGCCAGCACCACATCGCAGATGAAACAACGATCACGACCAATCTTGTTCAACCGTTGAGCGACATCGTGGTTATTGCGGAAGAGGAATACACAGATGCTTGTGTCAAGCAGATATTTTTACATAATTCAATATCTCTGCTGTTATTTGTCCTGCTCTCGCGGATATCACTAATTATTTCTTCTGCCGAACGACTATCTTTCCAAGCACCTGCGAAGCGATTTGCCCATTCAGTTTCAGCCTTTGTCTTTTTTGCAGGAACCAACGACTTCACAAAAGCCAACATCTTAGTCATCGCCGACTCATTGTCAAGAAGCGGACTCATCTCGCGGAACAATTCCGCACGTAACTCTATTGCTGTCATAATAGTAATGTATTTATTCTGGCTGCAAAGATACAAACTATTTCTGAAACTTCCATATTTTCCCGAGGAAATGTTCACCTTGTGCGTTAATTACTAATAATCGCCACAGAATTACTAATAATGAAAGTTAAAGAATCTTTTATCATAAAACATTCATCGAAAAGTACTTCAAGAATATCTATACGGACGGAGAAGAATGGGAACATGAAAAGGCTATTCTGGCAATGCTGCCTACCAAACAACTGGAACTGCGGATGGCCGAACTCGACACGATGAAGGTTGAAGAGCAATGGTCGCCAGCCATGAAGGAACTGGTCAGGCTATGCTGGCAGATACAAACAGTTAGGCGAGTATCGACGACCCCACCAAGAGAACTTAATAACGTGGCCAATGAATCCCCAGAAGCCAAAGAGAGGCTGATTGCCTGGCAGCGCGATGCGGTAGTTGCGGAACTGGATGCTTTCGAGCGACTCATCAAAGACCCTAAGATGGTCTATTGTCCAGACCTAAGTGATTTATTAGATTTCAATATCAAAATCGGTACACTCCTCCCGGATTTTATTGCCCGTGAGAAAACCATCTGGAAATTACGGGATCAGATGAGCAATGAGTTCAGGCTGCTCGACATTGATGAGATTGCCGAGACATTGGCCAATCTGCCTCCCGCCTATCAACAATGGTTGCTGGCGTGGCAGAACATCTACCGTGAGGAATATAACAGATTGGTGTTGAAAGAAATCGTTGGTGACACCTTAAAGGGCATCCCCGACTCGTTGGTCTTCCAGACGCTGTGTGAGCGTTATCGTGGACATACTATCTTTGTCCATTTTTTGCAATACGTCAACTCGGAAATTGTGAAGAATGTTATTTTACCGTTACAACGTGAACTGGCTGACCTTGATATCGTGTGGGTGAATGTCTATAATAGCAATATAGATTTGAAGCACAAGTATGCCGGATGGGATAACGCTAACTGGCTGCGCTATTTTACGAAGTTGCAAGGCGAACATTATTATTACAACATGACAAGCCGCAGAGACTGGATTAAAGATTTCAATAAAACCATGGGCATCAGCAAATCCTTGGATGCCTATTGTATCGTTTCACCTGATGGAAGGATCGTCCGCAACAGCGATTCTACGCCTGAATCGATCAGGTTGATCCAACTAGACTTTCTTGGCATCCGTCATTGCCTCCTCCAGACGGCCCTCCTTTTACGCGCGCGTGCGTACTAGGGAAAGCGAAAAACAACCCGCTCATCTCGCTTATCCCACACGTAAGAATTTTTACTTTAGGTGTGGGATAGGCGGGATAGGTAGGATAAAAAGTGGATATGACAAATAGACGCGCACGCGCGTGAGAAGGATGGATTTTGTTACGACAGTACTAACGAAAATTACGACAGTACTATTGCATCGTTACGACAGTACTAATATTTGCTACGATACCTGTACGTCTCTATGCTGAAACGATTCTATTGTACTGCTCCAGCAGCCAGGCCTTTTGTTCCGGGATGGTCATCTCGGAATTGTCGAGGAGGATGGCATCTTCCGCCTGGCGCAGGGGCGACTCCTCGCGGTGGGAGTCGATGTAGTCGCGCTCCTCCACGTTTTTCAGGATGTCGTCGAAGTCGGCAGGCATACCCTTGGCTTGCAGTTCATCGTAGCGGCGCTGGGCACGGACCTTGGCGGAGGCGGTGACGAAGACTTTCAGTTCGGCATCGGGGAATACCACCGTGCCGATGTCGCGTCCGTCCATGACAACGCCCTTGTCCTTGCCCATCTGCTGCTGTTGGGCCACGAGGGCACGGCGCACGAAGCCGATGGCGGCAATGGGACTGACATGGCTGGAGACCTCCAAGGAGCGTATTTCCTTCTCCACGTATTCGCCGTTGAGGTAGGTGTCGGGGCGACCCGTCTCGGGATTGAACTGGAAGGAGATGTGGATGTTGGGCATCTCCTGTTCGAGGGCTTCCGTCTTCACGCTGCCGTCGTCCTCGAAGAGACCCTTGCGCAGGGCATAGAGGGTGACGCTACGGTACATGGCTCCGGTATCGACATAGACGTAACCGATTTCACGGGCCAGATCCTTGGCCATCGTGCTCTTTCCGCACGAACTGTGGCCGTCGATGGCTATGGTAATCTTTTTCATAAGGTGTATGATGCGTTGAACAACAGGCTATAAGCCGATACGTGGTATTTGCCATAGCCGATGTGTAGTTTGAAACGTTCCAGGGATATACCTGCGCCGAGGGAGAGGCCTGCGCCGTGATTGCTCGAACCGTCGCCATCGGTGATCTTCATCTCGTGGGCCCGACGGAAATTATAGCCCGCAGCCAGGTAGATGGTCTCTGACAACAGCACATCGGCACCTACGGCGAGGTGCTTGATGAAGCCCTGATCCCAGTCGTGCAGACGGGAGAGCGTTGCTGAGAAACGGAAAGGGGAGTTGGTGAGGCGCTTGGTGACACCTACCTGTAAGTCGAAGGGTATCTTTTCAAATTCATCGTCGTAGGCCTTTACCTGTCCGCCGAGGTTCTTCGCGGCGATGGCAATGCTCAGGTCGCCGATGGAGTCGGTATAGTTCAGGCCGAGGTCTACGCCTACTGCCATCGAGTGGTAGTCGGCGATGCTGGAAGTGATGAACTTTGCCGTGATACCGCCGGAGATCTTTTCGGTGAGGGCGTATGCAAACGCACCGCCGATGCAGATATCCTTGGCAGAAAACTCGCCGATCTCGATATTGTCGTAGGTGGTCTGCTTCATCTTCCCGTAATCCAAGTACTGGGCTGTCACGCCCCACGAAGCCCTCTCGCCAATGCCTTTCACGAAAGAGGCACTGGCCACCTTCGCCCCTTCCATGTAGGTCATGTAGTTGAGGTTGATGGTCTTGTCGGCCACGAAGTTCAGTAGGGCGGGGTTGTGGAAGATGAGGGTGGCATCGTCCTCGTTGAGGGAGATGTTCTCGCCGCCTAATGCTGCCGCATGGGCACTCACCGGCAGACGGAGGAAGTTATACGCTGTCTCAGACTCCTGAGCCAGCGAAGTGAGAAGTGAAAAGTGAAAAGTGAAAAGTAGTAGCAGGAGTCGCTGCCACCACACACTGTTTAGTCTCTGTTTTTTGCCCATTTGTTTCACTTCTTTTCTAAATTCGCTGCAAAGTTACAAAATAATTGTGAATTGTGAATTATGAATTATGAATTATTTATTACCTTTGCAGTTGATTTGATTATATAACGGAAGAAACGCGGTTTTATTATGAACCCGACGACAAGATATCTCTTGGGACTGATCCTCGTCCTCGCCCTCTGTCTGGTGGCCCTGGAATGGAACACCGACGGCACGGGGTGGGCTTTCTTTGACGCGGATGCCGACGACTTGGAGGCGGAGATGGAACTGTCGCCCCTGCACCGCGAGGACGACGAGGTGCCGATGATGATTCCGCAGGAACCGCAGGAGAAGATGCCACCCTCGCAGGAACTGAACCTTGTGGAGGAGGATGTGGAGATTGCGCCGGAGGTGCTGGAACCCGTCACCTTGAAGGAAGAACCCAAGGTGGAGGAGCAGGAGGAACTGCCGGAGGCGGTGGATATGTATAACGAGCCGTTGGACTTCCGTGTGGTGGAGGATCTGCCGCAGTTTCCGGGCGGTGCCGTCGAGTTTATGAAGTGGTTGACGAAGAACCTGAAATATCCCGCTGTGGCGCAGCAGCGTAAGGTGCAGGGCAGGGTAGTGGCGCAGTTTATCGTGAACCAGGACGGCTCGGTGTCGGATATCCAAGTGGTGGAACGGCTCTCTACGGAGTGTGACCGTGAGGCGCTGCGGGTGCTCCGGATGATGCCGAAATGGCAACCGGGGCTGATGAATGCCAAACCCTGTCGCACGAAGGTGTGCATTCCGATTGTTTTTAAACTATGATACAATATATCGATACGCACTGCCATCTGGATGGGGAGGAGTTTGCGGAAGACCGCGAACAGGTGGTTGCCCGTGCCAAGGAGGCTGGGGTGAGTGCCATCTTCCTTCCTGCCATCGATGTGAAGTCGTGTCAGACCGTCCTCGATACCTGTGCCCAATATCCAGGCTATTGCTATCCGATGCTGGGTCTCCACCCCGAAGAAGTCCGTGCCGACTGGCAGCAGCAACTGACGGAGATCCGCAAGGCACTCCCCGCCCCTTTAAGGGGAGGGGTTAGGGGTGGGGTGTCCCCCATTGCCATCGGCGAGGTAGGCCTCGACTTCTATTGGAGCCGTGAGTTCGAACAGGAACAATTGCTCGCCTTCGAGGAACAGGTACGCTGGTCTGTCGAATCCCGTCTGCCCCTGATGATCCATTGTCGCAAGGCACAAAACGAGATGGTAGGTATATTAAAAAGGTGCGCGCAGGATCTCCCCGGTGGGGTGTTCCATTGCTTTACCGGCAATGAGCAGGAGGCCCGTGAACTGTTGCAGTTTGAGGGTTTCGTCTTAGGCATCGGCGGGGTGTCCACCTTCAAGAAGTCGCATCTGCCGGAAGTGCTGCCAGCGACGGTGCCGTTGGAGCGTATCGTCATGGAAACCGATGCCCCCTATATGGCTCCTGTGCCCCATCGTGGTCAGCGCAACGAACCAGCCTTCGTACTTGAAGTGCTCCGCAAACTCGCCGAGGCCTACGGTGTCAGTGAGGAAGAGGTAGCCCGCATCACCACAGACACTGCCAAGAGGGTTTTCTTTTGTTAAATATCCGTAAACAATTTATAATTCTCAATTTTCAATTCTCAATTTTCAATTATAAGTACTACCTTTGCACCGCTTAACGCAGGGAGAGGTGCTCGAGTGGTTGAAGAGGCACGCCTGGAAAGCGTGTAGCCGGCAAAACTGGCTCGCAGGTTCGAATCCTGTTCTCTCCGCGAAATTTTTCAGGAGACTGCGATGAGCAGTCTCTTTTTTAATGATGATATGGATATGATGAAGCGATTGATCATTCTATTGGTTACAGGCTTCCTGATGGCAGGACTCCCTGTAAGCGCACAGTCTGGACCCGCTGTTCAGGATACTACCGTCGTTGCCGTCACAGACTCCACCGCCCAGGACTCCACACTGACAGTCACCGTCGATGATGAGGCCCTCTTGGGTGCCGGTGAGGATCCCAACGAAAAGGGCGGTTTCCACAAAGAGTTGAAGCGGAAGTTCGTCGATGGTAATGCGGGCTTTATGTCGTTGGTGGCACTGGCCCTCGTCCTCGGACTGGCATTCTGCATCGAGCGCATCCTCTACCTGATGATGTCGGAGATTAAGGCGAAGAAACTGATGGGGGATATCCGTGCGAAACTCGGTGAAAAGGATGTGGAAGGGGCGAAGGCACTGTGCAAAAAGACACGCGGACCTGTGGCGAGTGTCTGCTATCACGGTCTGTTGCATATCAAACAGCCCATGGATGCCATCGAACGAGCCATCACCAACTACGGCGGTTTGCAGGCAGCCAACTTGGAAAAGGGCTGTTCGTGGATCAAACTCTTCATCGCGATGGCGCCTTCTCTCGGATTCCTTGGCACCGTCATCGGTATGGTGATGGCTTTCGACAACATACAGATCGAGGGCGACATCAGTCCGAAGATAGTGGCTTCGGGTATGAAGGTGGCGCTGATCACGACGATCTTCGGTATCGTGGTGGCTCTTATCCTGCAACTGTTTTACAGTTATATCCTCTCGAAGATCGAGATACTCACCGGCGATATGGAGGAGAGTGCCATCGACCTCCTCGACGCCATCGAACAGTACAAGCACCAAGAATAAGCAATGTCACTCGTCTCACCTTTTATCGCCGACATCATGCTCTGGCTGATGTATATCGCGGTGGCTGCTGCCATCGTGGTGACATTGTTGTCGGTGGTGAAGACACTCCGTATGCGGACGAAGGACGATGAGGTCATCAACGGAGTGCCGCAGACACGTATCGCCTGGACGACAGCCTTCTGTTTTGTCGCCTGTCTCGTCGTCACGTGGCTCCTTGGCTCTACGGATCCCCTGACTACCAACGGCACGCTCTTCAACAGTCATTTCTGGTTGAAGACCGTCGATATGTTTATCTATACCTCAATCATACTCATTATAGGATGTTTGGCAGGCGTCATCGTGAGCCGGTTCCGGAACTGAATACCTCATCGACGGCAGACATCTCGTTTATGCTGTTGATCTTCTTCCTCGTGACATCGTCGATGGACACGGACAAGGGACTCATGCGTCAACTCCCGCCTCTGCCTGATGAGAAGCAGCAGCCGATGGATATCAAACAGGATCATGTGATGTCCATCTGCCTCGATGCACAGGATCAACTCTCACTCGATGGCACCTTGCTGACTCCCCGTCAACTCACCGAACAGTTGGTGCAGCGGGTGGAACAGGATCGGCTGGAGCATGTCGTCAGTATCGAGACCAATCGCGCCACCACCTACGAGGCCTATTTCAAGGTACAGAATGCTGTGGTACGGGCTTATGTTACCCTGCGAGACCAACGGGCCCGTGCTGTCTGCGGTAAGCCCTATGCCAAACTCTCTGCCGAGGAGCGCGAGGATATAGACCATTATTATCCCCAGCGCATCAGTGAGGCCCCACCCAAGGAGAAAGGAGGGAGCAAATGAGAAAGATGCAGAGTAAGTTTATGCGTTCCCGTCGCACGATGCCTGGTCTGAACCTCGCCTCGATGCCGGATTTGATCTTTACGGTGCTGTTTTTCTTTATGCTTGTCACCCACATGCGGGATGACAATCTGAAAGTGCATTACGAGGTGCCTGCGGGTTCGGAGGTGCGTAAGATGGAGCAGAAGTCTGCCGTCATCAACCTCTATATTTCCCCGGAAGGTATCCAGATAGATAACCGCCTCGTTGCCGTTGAGGGCATCGTGCCTTATATCAATACGGTGCGCAAGGGACTCTCCGAAGAGCATCAGGAACGGCTCACCGTCAGTATCAAAGCAGATAAGAAGACACCGATGGGAGTCATCGGCGATGTCAAGCAAGAACTCCAAAAAGCCTTCGCCCTGAAAGTCAACTACTCCGGTACCGCAGGAGAGTAAGATAATCTCACGTCCAAGGCATACGACTATCCCAATTGATTCTTTTAACGTAAAGATAACGTTCTTTTTGCACTATCATTCATTTTTTCTCCGTATCTTTGCACCCGAAAAGAGAAAGAAAAGATGAAGAAAGCATTGATGTATCTCCTTTTGGCATTGGGCATAACGCTTGGTGTGGTGTTTGTGGGTGGGGCTGTGATCAGTTTCTCCGCAGGCTTCATCGATGGCTTTAACGAGTCCTCTCCCGGCTCGACGGATTCGAAGACGATGATCCTTTCCAGCGGTTTGATATTGGTGCTTCTGACATGTGTGATACTCAATATTGTGTTCCTCCGTCTCCACTATGCATCGTATGCCGTCGGACTTGTTCCTAAGGAAAAACGCTGGCGGGTGGTTGCCTGGCTGGTGTTGGCGATGGTGGGTCTTACATTGGTTTATTGTATGATGTATAATCCCCTGACGGATTCCGACGAGGCTGTGCGCACTTCCTATGCCTGGATGAAGGAGCATCCAGTCATTTCGGTGATATTATGTGTCATCATTGAGGCAACTGCCGACTTGATTCTCTTTGGTGGTGTGCTACGGGAGATCTTGGAGTGGAAGCATCGTCCAGAAATTGTCATCCCCGTCTTTGGGGCCGTGATGGGACTCATCTCAGGACTTTTCAGCCATCCTCTTTTAATCATCCCTGGTATGATGGTAGCCCAGTTGGAAGGGTATGTCTATGAGTATAGCCGCAGTGTTATCCCCGTGATTGTCTGTGATAGTGTTTTCTGGGTGGTGATGTTGTGCTTGTTAGGTGTCACCTTCCCATGGTGGTGCTTGCTCATTGCCGCCGCTATGATTATTCCAGGCACCTTGTTTGCCATCAAGACGATGGAGCCCTACAAGCCCATCGACTAACTGACTAACAGTTGCAGTCCGATACCTCGGACGGTTTTCAGGTTGATGCGAGGCTCGTCGGCAAGCAGTTTCCTGAGTTTATTCACAAACACATCGAGACTTCGTGAGGCGAAGTAGTCATCCTCTGTATTCCAGAAACGACTGAGGATGGCCTCACGACGTACCACATTATTCTTATTGTCGGCAAGTATTGCCAGTATCTGCGCCTCGCGCTGGGTGATGGTCTGCGAGGTACCTGTCTCGTCATTGCGCAGGGTGGCGTGTTCTGCGTCAAGGGTGTATTTGCCCAGTTTGTAGTGACTGGTCTCTTTCTGTGTCTTCGCTCCTCCACGCATCTTCATCAGTGCCTGGATATGGGCATCGAGTTCTTCTGGCACGAAGGGCTTTTTCACGTAGTTGTTGATGCCGAGACGGTAGCCTGCCTTCACATCGTTGGGGGAGGTGAGGGCCGAGGTGAAGATAATAATCACGTTACCGTCAGTCTCACGGATACGTTCCACCATCTCGAAGCCGTTCATCACGGGCATGTCGATGTCGGAGATAATCACATCGGGGTGTGTCTCCTCCCATGCTTTTACACCTTCCTTGCCGTTGGCGGCGGTAGTCACTTCGTAGCCTCCGATAATGTCTTCGAGGCCTGTCTTCTCGATATAAGCGAGGGATGCATCGTCTTCCACTAAGAGTAATTTGATCATGGAGATAATGGGTTTAATGGGTTACTTTGGGGATATAGAGAGTGAACTCGGAGTATTTGTCTTTCTCGCTGCTGACGGTCACCTTGCCGCCATGGGCCTGCATCACCTGATCCACATAGTTCAGTCCGAGTCCGAAGCCGGAGACACCGCCTTTGCGGTTTTTCTCGTGGATGGCTGCCCGTCCGAACTTATCGAAGATCACCTGTTGTTCTTCCTTTGTCATGCCGATACCGTTGTCGCGTACCTTTAATAATACGTTCTTGTCAGTATCGAAGGTCTTGATTTCTATCTTGATCTCGTCCTTTGAGTATTTGATGGCGTTGTCAATCAGGTTGGCGATGGCTTCTGTCATATACTGCTCGTCTGCCAGTACGTTCTTTACCTCTAAGCGGGTGGTAATCTCGATGGGTTTCGTCGCCTTCGCCTTAGCCTTCTCCACCAGGTCGTTGATGATTGGCTCGATATGGATATCCCACTTGTTCAGGATCAGTTTCTTGTTCTCCAACTTCGAGATGGTCAGTAGTTTGTTGACGAGTGCCAGCAGGTGCTCGGCCTCTTCTTCAATAATGCTATAGTATTTCTCCTTGATCTGTGGCTTGTCGTCCACTTTACCACTGTGCAGGAAGTGGGCTCCCATAATGATGCTCGACAGCGGCGACTTCATATCATGCACCATCGCATACGAGAAGTCATTACGTAGTTCGGCTATCTGCTCCTGTTCTGTGATGAACCGCAGCAGTTGGATGATGATGATGGCGAAGAAACCGAGGATGATGGCACTGATGAGAAAGAGCGGACTCAGCCGTCGGCCCAGTTCGGGGTAGGGGTTGTTGAGGGCTAACCGAATGGCCTTTGACTGGTCACGGCGGATGCTAACGGGCTTTGTCAGTATCGACCACGACGAACTGCGGTCATTGTTCTGGCGCAGTATCTGTCCTTCGGCATCTACCTCCTGAACCGTCACATCGCGATTGATATGGGCCACGCTCAACAATGAATCGACATACAGAGCCACCGTGTCGAGCGAGATCTCCGAATGGTACTTGCGGCTCAGGGCTTCGTTCAATTGGCTATACGCCCTTTCAGTGATATCCTTCGTAACCGAACGGTAGGTCATCCACATATAGAGTCCCAGCAGTAACAGCACTGCGATGGCACTCACTATCGACACATATTTATATCTGTCTGTATGCATAATCGAGGGGCAAAGGTACGCATTATTTCCGAGACAACCAAAGAAATAAAGATTTAACCTAAAGATAACATTCAATTAACAGGAAGTTATTTGGTTTTTTTGTACCTTTGTCGCTGTATTAACAAACATTATTTTGAAAATGAAACAGTATTATCGCATTCTGGCTTATGTCGGAGGAGGCATAGCCCTGGTTTTGATCCTTTTTGCTACCTGCTGCACGGTAGTTGACTCTGGTGAGGTGGGTATCCGTTTCCATAAGTGGTCGCTCAACGAGCAGGACTACGGTGGTGTGGAAGGCACGTGCAAGGGTTGGGTTTTTTACAATCCCATCACCACCAACGTGTTTACTTACCCTACCTTCACACAGCGTAAGCAATACGAGACATTCTCTGTGAACGCCAAGGATGCTTCGCTCTTCGAGATGGATCCCACCATCGCCTATCGTATCAACCCTGACAAGGCCTGCGACATCTTCACGAAGTATCGTGTGGGTGTGAAGGAACTGGAAGAGGGGTATATCCGCACTTGTATCTACGAGGCCTACCGTACCTGCGCCAACCAGTACACCTCGGACTCGCTGATGTCGAACCGTGCCAATTTCGAGCGCGATGTCCGTGCCCGTCTGGAAAAGTCGTTGATGGCTGAGGGATTCCTGGTGGAGGAGTTCACCTCGAAGATCACGCCTCCCTCTTCGCTGCTCTCGATGATCGATGCCAAGAACACCGCTATCCAGAGTGCCTTGAAGGCAGAGAACGAGGTGAAGGAGGCTGAGGCCAATGCCAAGATTGCCGTTGCCAAGGCCGAGGGTAATGCGAAGGCTATGAAGATCAAGGCTGATGCAGAGGCTTACTATAACAGGACGATTGCAGCCTCGCTCTCACCGATGATCGTGCAGGAGGACATGATTGAGAAGTGGGACGGCAAGATGCCTCAGATCATGAGTGGCAACGGTGGTATGATTATGGACATCTCAAAAGTCATAGGCAGCAAGTGATTATTGTGCCAGTTTCTTCAGGCTATATCCCATGCCGTCGTATGCTTCTTGCGAAAGGTAAAGCACTCCTTGTTCGTTGTCAAAACTGAAACGATATAGTTCTGCATAGGAACCACCATTATCGATCGACAATACCGTTTCCGGCTTCCCTGTAAAAATGGATTTCTCAATCTCTACAAATGAGTACTTGTATGTGGCTGTTGGAAATGGTTGTTGTCCTTCTCTTTTGTTAACGACCTTCATCTCCCCGTTTCTGGTGAATGTAACGGTGATTTCGCCAGGACTGTAATCCACCCTGGGACTCCAGCCACCCATAGAACTCAACAAGTGCCACGTGCCAATCAGGTCTTCTTGGTTGTTACCGCTGAATGTCTTTACATAATTATAGTCGTCGTTGTTGATATTGAAGTCGAATTTGTCATTCAAACCACTTTTGTAGGAGATGTTGAACCGGGCGTATTCCCCTTCATAAGAGTCACGACAGATAATGACGGTATAGTTGCCATTGCCGAGGGGGCCGACTTCGCAATAGAGGTCGTAATTGCAGATGCAGTTGGCTAATGACTGTTTTTCTGTCTCTATGATTCTGATTTCATTGCCTGAAACGGTGGCCTGCATTTTCAGTTCGCCAGGTTCGCAGTTGAACATGGCATTCACGTGGTTCAGCGACAGGTAGCCGTCTGCCAAGGCTTTGTACTCTATGTACTCACGAGTGGCGTCCAATGATCTTGTCACTTCCCTTGCGCCAACCCATGTCTTGCAGCCTGAATTGGCGACGTTTCTCACATGAAAGTTTGACGGCTCTGCCGAGCCTTCGTTTTCACTATCACTGCTGCAACTGCTCATACCAACAAAAAGCATCACTGCTGCACCAATCACTAATAAATAGTTCTTTTTCATATTCGTTTCCTTTTGATTGCAAAATTATACCTTATTCTATATATATAAACCCCAAGGTGAGAAAATACTGCATGAGAACGGAACTTTTTAACAAAGTTTTGCGTAAAAACGGGGCTTTCAAACATTTAACCTAAAGATAACGAACAAATAACACAAAGTTTTTGTAGTTTATTCTACCTTTGCAGCGTCTAAAGGACAAAAAGAATTCAAAAATTGAAAAATTGAAGCATTAAAATTAAAGTTGAACAATTAAAAAAATAAGAGTTATGGAAACTATCATCACCGCAGCAACAGTACTGACTATGTACTTCAACGCTATCAACAGCAACAACGTGAACTATATGTACAACGGCGACATTGAGGACGGCAAAGTAAACAAGATTGAAGTCTACGAGCGTAACGACAACCAGCAGATGGAGCAGAAGATGGAATACTGCTACGAGTACGACGAGCAGGGCCGTCTGACCAGCAAGGAGATGCTGAGTTGGGATGAGGCCAAGAAGGACTGGGTGAAGAACAGCCGCCTCACCTATAAATACTATAAGAACGGCTATAACGTGGAGGTGAGCCATTGGAACGCTGAGAAGCAGCAGTACGAACTGCCCCAGGAGGTGACACTCTACCGCTCGAAGGCTCCCAGTCTGACCACAGTGAAGACCTACAAGATGAACGAGGCACAGGACAATATGTACCTGACGAGTAGCATGCTTGTGATGGAACCTCTCGACAATCGTCTGCTTGCCGCCAAGTAATTGAATCCAAGACTCTCTCACAATATATTTACCACTGCCATGCACGATATGATTCGTGTGTGGCAGTTTTTTTTCGTAAAAAAAGAGATAAAATTAGTTTTTTTATTTTTTTTTCATATCTTTGTAGCGAAATTCTACAAATTATCAAAAAATTCTAAAGATTATGAATAGACTAATAACCATCGTGGCGCTGATATGCGCCGTAGCATTCCAGGTGAATGCACAGAACAGTGTGGAACAAGCATTAAAGGATGCTGAGACCAAGGCCAAGTTGGCCGACAAGAACCCTACAAACGGCAAGGCGCAACTGGAAGCCGCCAACGCCATCATCGGCGACTCGCTGGGCGAGAAGCGCGACTTTGATCGCGCCCAGACCTACGCCAACCGTGCACTGAAGATTGCGCAGGAGCATCCCGCCCCGCAGGACACGCTGCTGGCCCTCACATGCCAGACACTCGGACACATCTACATGGGGAAACAGGACATGGAGAAGTCGATGGACTTCTTAGAGAGAGCCTTGGATGCCTTCGAAGTGGAACTCGGGCGCTTCGACCCCGTGACCAACGGCAACAAGTTGGCCTATGGCACGATCATGGCGTTCATGCAGCCCTCAAGCGGATTCCCGAAAATCGTGGAGGCCATGACCGACAACGCCCGCGCCCCGCAGGGTCAGCGCATCCAGAACATGGACGAGGCGGAGATCGCCTTGGAGATGGCGCTGGAGATGTTCATGGCCGAGATGTCGAAGCATTTCCGACATGCGTTGCCGACAATAGTCATCGACGGCAAGCGGTACATCATCATGCAGACCAGTTCCTGGAACATGGAGCGTCCGCTCGTGGGATGGGTGGCGCAGGACTTGATGTCGTCCGACGAGAAGGACAACGAGACGACGAAGGACGACACCATCCTCTACGGCGAAGACGGCACGTTCAAGGTACTGACCGGGGAGAACGAGGACCAGTTGAAACTGCTGTTTAATTTCGGCTACTACAGGAAAAACCGGAACCTGTTGCAGTTCAACGACGGCGAGGCCCGCCTCCTGTTCCCCAATGACGAAGCCTATAACCAACTCATCGCCAAGTACCGCGAGTATAAGGCTGCGAGTAAGTGAGAGTAGAGCCAAGAGCAACAAGTAAATGAACGTGAAATTCAAGATGCCCAAGTTCGGGCGCAATCTGACTGGTGGCAGCATGATGAAGGAGTTGCTGCTGACTATCCTGGGTACAACGATATCCATTGTGCTTACCTTTGGTACGGCGCATCTGATAGAACAGCGCCAGGCCGAGCAGGCCCAACGGCAGACGGCCATGATGTTGATTCACGATATCGATGAAAGTGTTACCGTTCTGGAAATAATGGCAGAAGGTGAAGAGAGACAAAAGTCAGCCGTCCAATATGTTTTAGACCATTTCGACCAGTTAGAATCGTTGCCTGCGGATACGCTTTACACAGCGATGACTATGTTGGGCTCCATCTTTACTGAAGAGAAATATTTTGATGACTCCAAGGAGAAGGTTTTCAATAGCAGTCAGGATACCTGGAAGAATCTGGATGATGTGAGTTTTGTTGACAACATGGAAAGATTCTATGAGTCCAGACGCTATTTAGAGACTATGATTGTTCATTCACTGCAATGGAAATATCCTATGTCTCAAGAGGAATATTACGACAGGGTGGTGCAAATCAATATGCAAATCAATAGCGGCAAACAGACACCACAGACATCTTACGCTGCTGTCCTGAAAGAAAAACTCAAAGATCCGAAGATTAAGTATTACATTGATTGTTCTGCGTATAGAGCGAGAGCCCTTCGTCAATATGCGCAAACCTGGAAACGCCTCAGTAACAGGAACAAGTTCATTATGAATATTGATGACGAGGAGTTGGCTGAATATGTCAAAAAGAGCCAACGGATTGGCCGGACAGTCAGTAAAAATGACCTCATCGGTCCATGGGAATACGAAATGTCAGGCAAAGATGTGTATCACTACGATTTCATGAAGTCTGATTCCTTTAGCATTAAGATGAAAAGCCATTATGCCAATCCCTTCTACAGCGGCGATATCATCGCCACATACATAGTGGGAGGGGAATGGGATATTAAGGGAGACTCGCTTGTGCTGAACTATTCACCCAAATCAGTAAAGGTAGAAGTAGACCGGTCTGGCATTACTTATAGGGAAGAGATGCGCGACTCCGTGGAGACATTCATTAATAACCATTTCCAAGTAAGCCAATTAACGGAAAAGACAAGTAAAAGTTTAGAGTCGAGGAAAGATACCTTCGGAATAAGCATCAATAAGGCGGGTGACAAGATAGAAATGGTTAGAGGACGAAGTGAAGATTCTCATAATGAGAACGTAAGCAGTTTTTATTTGAAACGTGTAAAAAAATCGACTAAATGAAAATGAAAAAGATTCTATTGACGCTTGCAGCCGTCCTTTGCTGCATGATGACAGTCTCGGCACAAGATGCTCAGGAGGGCAGGAACCAGACGTACAATATTACACTGGGTAACGTACAATATACCCATCACGACGAGAAACTGTCGGCAGGCGATGCCGTTGGCAAAGTTCTCACTGGCGTACTGACTGGCAAGACCTCTGTAGAGGCCACCAAGTATGAGGAGGACGTGAAGAGTGCCATCATCAAGGGCCTGTCCAGTGCCTACCGTTTCCGCTTCAACGACGGACTGCTCCGTCTGGATGATGTCGTGGAGGAGGGCAACCTCGTGGTTGATGCCCTTATCACCAACATACAGGCCAAGTCGAGTAGTCGCACGTGGAAGGACAAGGACGATAAGACACATGTCGATACCTGGTACACGGGTATTGTCGAGGCAATCCTCACGCTAAAGGATGCAAAATCGGGCGAGGCGATAGCCAATCCCACCGTAAAGGGGCAGGGCTCCGGCAACTCCAATTTCGATACTGCGGATAAGGCCATCCGTGATGCTATCGGAAGGCTCTCAGGTCGCGTCAGCGGTTGGCTCAACAAATACCGTCCTATTCAGGCCAATATTATTGAGGGTGCCGCTGTCAAGAAATATAAGCAGAAGGAGGTATATATCGATCTGGGCAGTAGCGAGGGAGCCTTCGAGGGACTGCACATGGGTGTCTATGAAATAAAGACTATCGCAGGACGCGAGGCCCGCTCGGAAGTCGGGAAACTGAGGATAGAGGCTGTAGAGGGTGATGATATCAGCCGTTGCAAGGTACAGAGCGGCGGCAAGGACATCAAGGCTGCCCTTGATGCCGGCAAGAAACTCCGTGTTTTATCTCTCGACAATTAATAAATGCCTTCTTATCCTGCGCCAATTACAGATTAACACTTAAAACAAATAAATATGAAGAAGTTTTTGATGGCGGCAGCGGCCTTAACGCTGACATTGACAATGACGATGCTGACGTCGTGCAGCGTCGAAGACAATCCCGCACCTGTGCCGGAACCATCCATGACCCCCTTTGGTGACTTGCTGGGAAGTGTGGATAATATAGTAAGTATCGAACCATTCACACCTGAGAATAATGATGTCGGCTTCAAAGAGTGTTATCGGGTGTTCTTCAATCAGCCCGTCGATCACGAGAATCCATCGGCAGGAATGATGAAGCAGAAGGCTCTCATCTTCTTCAAGGGCTTCGACCGTCCTACAGTGTTCTACACCAGAGGCTATGAGGTGCCAGACTATTGGAAGGACAGGATTGCCAATCTCGACATTGCCGCCAATATGGATGCTAACCTCCTCGTCGTCGAGCATCGCTATTTTGGCGACTCGAAGAATCTGAGCGACACGCGCTGGGACTATCTCACCATCGAGCAGGCGGCTGCCGACCACCATGCTGTCTTCGAACCGCTGAAGAAGATACTGCCCAAGGAGTGGATCAGTACAGGAACCAGCAAGGACGGCATGACGTCACTCTTCTACCGCTACTTCTACCCCAACGACATGACGGTGACCACCGCGTTCTGCTCGCCCTTAATGACTTCGCTCTATTACAAGCCGGTAGGCACCTACCTGCAAGATGAGTCGGGCAACGATGCCGAGCGCGAGAACATGCACGCCATTTACTTCAGACTACTGGAGAATCTGGGTGACGGGGTTTACAAGACCTACGTCCAGATGTGCGAGAAATACAATACCCAACTTCAGGCACTCCACCCAGAACATACAGCCCCCTGGTTTGACGGCAGTTTGGGCTACTACGTATTATATCTGTCAGAGTTCTTCTTCGGCCAGTTCTCTTACAACACCGCCAAGGAGCGCGCCCTGAACATTCCGTCGGCTGATGCTGACCCGGAAGTGATTCTTGACTACATCTATTTCCGTGATATTCTGACACAGAACGGCCTCTGGCGCTATGACTCTCCAATGGCCCCTGCCGATAAAGAGGAGGAATACTACTGGAAGAACGATGATGGTTATCCCTATAATATACAGACCGCCAAGCAGTTGGGACAGTACTGTCACGACTTCTCGCGTTACGAAAGTCTGATTCGGGTAGGGCAAAATCCTAATCCTTCCGGTCTCTACGAACAGGATCTTTGGCTCTATGACACCTACGACAATACGAGGATGGTGGACATTCGCGAGAACTTCATCCCCAATACCAACTGCCCCATCATGTTCTACTATGCACAGGGTGATCCCTGGACAGGTGCACGTCCCGACAAGATCAATGAGAGCCATTCCATGATGCTCATCGGCGAACGCGGTATCCACAACCAGGATCTCAACAACCCTGAGCACTTCAGCCAGGACGACAAGCAGCAGATCATGGACTTCCTGGCCCGTTACGTTGACTACGAGAACGCCACCACCAATGCACGCAGACGTGCGTCGGCTGACCTGCCAACCGTCTCTATCGAGCCTGACCGCTTCATCATTCGCAAATACTAATTCTTTATTACGATTGCAAATATGAAAAAGGATATAATAAAACTTGCATCTGCCCTTTGCTGCATGGCAATGACGATGCTGACATCGTGCAGCGTCGAAGACATTCCTGTACCTGTTGTGGATAACGGTCAGTGGAACCTCTCTGCTGACGAGATGGATACAAGCGTTCGCCCTGGCGACGACTTCTTTATGTACTGCAACGGCGGCTACTGGAACAATACGGAGGTTGATGAGAGCAAACTCGATTTTAAGTCCATCTTTACGAGCGATATTCCTGACATTATTAAGCAGCGTATGGCAGCACTTCCGTTCCCGACTATGGAAAAGTTGATGGCAGATGTCGCCAAGGCCGACTCTACCGAAATCGCAGTTAAATTGGACGCAGCCGTCCAAAGAATCAACGCCGTAAAGACATGTGAGGAGGCTTGGAAACTGTGGGGCCAACTGATCAAGGAGGGTTATTCATCGTCATTTGGCAACGTCATCTTCTCACTGGGCGGAAAAATATGCGTGGCTTTATTAGCAAAAGGATCTGACTATGCTCCAGTACTGGATACGCCAGACAAGAAAAGCCTCCAATGGCAACTGTTAAACAATCCTGAGGTGCTGGCCCGCGTCCGTCCTTTGGGGGGCTCAGGTGCCAGACGTGTATACGACCACGACAACTGGCCTATGCTGACCACCATCTATACCGAACTCGGCTTCAATCTTGATGATGTCTACAGCCTCGATTTGACATCTCTCTTTGCACCAGAAATAAAGGATGAAACCACTAAAGCATACTATGAAATACAATTTGATTTGGAGACCATGAAATATTACATGGCGGATGGCTTACTCGCCGACACCATATTATTGGATCCCACGCAGCGTGTTAAGATGGTTGAGAACTTAGCCAACAAATTTCTGAAGTACGAGAAATCGTATATCTATACCAATGCATACGTCACGCCCGAGATGAAACAGCGTACTCTGGACTACTGCACTCAACTGCGCGAGACATTCCGTGAACGTATAGCCGCCAATGAATGGATGAGTGCCGCCTCCAAGCAGTCCGCTACCGAGAAACTCGACGCTATGACATTCAATATCGGCTGTCCTGATGAATGGTTCGCTGAGGGATTACCTGATATCAGCAACGAGCAAACACTTTTTGACGACATCATGGCTCTGCGCCGCGCAGATATTAGCCTGCAGCGCAAACTGACTGGTATGGAAACGTCGAAAGCCAGTTGGCACGTGCTCATACATAATATTGACCTAACTATTTTGAATGCTTTCTACACCCCGAACTTTAATGCCATGAACATCTTCCCGGCGTGGATGTCAGAACCTTTCTACGACCCGCAGCAAAATGATGCCCATAATTATGCCACCCTGATGGTGTTTGGACACGAAATCACCCACGGCTTCGACACCAACGGCGCAAAATACAACAAGATAGGCGATCTTGAAGACATTTGGGCTAGCGATGTCGACCGTCAGGAGTTCGATAAGCGTGCTCAGCAACTTGTCGATTGCTACAATGGTTTTGAGGTGATGCCTTGGGCACTGCCTGGTGTCTATGCTGACGGTGCCTACACCGTTGCCGAGAACATTGCCGACCTGGGCGGTGTACTGTTGGCTTACGACACCTACGTGCGTCATCTTTGCGAGACTGGCTTCAAAGGTGAGCAGTTCGACTTGCAGCGTCAGCGCTTCTTTTTAGCATTAGCAAAACTCTGGCAGACCAAGTATTCTGCTAAGTACGCCCTCTTGCGAACCAATGGTGATGACGCTTATCCTGGTTATAAAGACAATCATTCCTTGAGCCGTGAACGCATCAATGGCATGGTCATGAACACTGATGCCTGGTACGACCTCTTTTCTGTAAAAGCCGGCGAAAAACTCTATCGCGCACCGAAAGACCGTGTGAGAATCTGGTAATTAACAGAAGAAACGACTCTACAATGAAAAAAAGTGTATTCATATTTACTGTGGTGATGATGCTGACGATGCTGACATCCTGCACCGACAACGACGACAATGCGGCAATCGAGCCGACGGAGATAGTGGAGTTGGCAGAAGCCACTATCCTGTGGTATGGGGCGGGGGGCGGAAATACCGATGCTGGAATCATGGCTGACTTCCATCAGTTCTATAGTGCCAAGCCCGAGAGTTTTGACCGCGTGAATATTGTAGCCCAGTATAAAGTTTCACAAAAACCTGCGGACTATCAAGGCAAGACTGATGAGGAAATGGCTCAGAAGGCTGAAGAGTTGGCTGCAGGGAAGACAGAGGAAGATATGGAGGCTATGGAATATTCCGACTATTTCACCTTGTGCCATCCCAAGCAGGGTGCCACCTATCGCTTTGCCATCGACCACAAGAAGACCCTGCGTCAGCAGTTGCTGGAGGCGGAGCCATACGGTGAAATGAATGCCGATGTCACCTGTCCCGACTCACTTACCCATTTTATAAACTGGGCTGCCAGGACATATCCTGCCAAGAAGTACATCCTCGTACTTGCCGACCATGGTGGCGGCTATCTGCCCAATCACGATGTGGCAGAGGCAGCCACGACTCGCGGACTGATCTTCGATGACGGGTACCAAAACGGAAATACAAAAGGAAATAATCATAAGTGTTTCTCAGGCAAGAGTTTTGCACATGCATTGAAGAATGCCGACGTACGAATGGAGGGCATCGTACCCTATCTCTGCCTGATGAACAATATGGAATTCCTCTATGAAGTGAAGGATTTGACCGACTATGTTGCTTGTTCTACTTATACCATGTGGGGTACTATCGGGGCTATGCAGAGTCTTCCAGATAATCTGGCCACAGGACAGGACACAAAAACGGCTTTGGCCAACTTCGTCGATGCCAATGTGTATAGTTGGGACAAATATCTCTTTGACCCTGGCAACCCCGAAGAGCCCAATTACTATGACATGACGCTGACTGAGACCAAACGCTTAGATGATTTGGTACCCGTGCTGAAAGAGTTTACCGACCGCTTGGTGGATACTTATCTGAACGGCACGGCGGATCAGTGTGCCGTCATCGACGAGTGTACTGCCAATGCCGTGAAGGTGGTTAACCAATACCCCCTCTACGATATGGCCAAATATATGGAGAGTCTGTTCATGGAACTGCCTGAGGTCTTTGACGAAGGACTGTTCAATCGCCTTGCCACGTCTTTCAACGCCTGCATTCTCCACCAGCGCAATGCAAAATACCTGACCAACCACAACTATCAGGTCGATTACAGCGTGATACTCGCCGTACGAGGCAACTATGTCTGTTACGTTTATGATGCTACGGACACAAATCTACAATCAGCGACAGTGTACTACACCAATGGTACTACCGAAACCTATCAATACGTGCCAGGCAGTGATGATAGCAGCAGTGGCAGTCTTGATCATTATGAATTCCAGGAGAGCGGCACATGGCCCAGCACCTTTGCTGACACCTATCAGCATACCACCTTCGACCGTCTGGTAGGCTGGAGCCGCTGGCTGCTCATCAACGAGTCGGCACCTCCTGCCTGGAGTCCATCGTCCTTCTATTTCCAATTGCCTGAAGATGACATGTCTGGAATACCTAACTTATAAGTAACAACAATTAAAAACCGAAAATGTATGAGAAAAATCTTGATGGCGGCAGCGACCTTCTGCTGTATGATGACAATGACGGTGCTGACGTCGTGCAGCACTGATGACAACCCCGTGACTCCACCCGAACCGCAGCCACTGGCAGAGTACACCCTCCTCTATTATGGCCATGGCGGTGGCAATAGGGATAACTATTACCTCGATAAGATTCGCGATTTCTACAACGCTGATCCCGCTGCATTCGAGAAGGTGAACGTAGTGGTGCAGTTCAAGTTCTCCACTGTCGAGAACATGAAGGAAATAGGCTTCAAAGATAAAACCTGTGAAAAATATGGCGGCAAGACGCTCCGCTGGGCTATTGACCCTGAAATTGGTGCCAGCAGACAACTCTCAACGGCCAACCTCTATGGCGAAGACAATGCCGACCTTACCTGCCCCGACTCGCTGACCAACTTCATTAACTGGGCCGCCAAAGCCTATCCTGCCAAGAAGTATATGCTCATCGTACACGACCACGGTGGCGGCTACCAACCTAATGATGATTTGCCGGAGACCACTCCCGCCAACACCCGTGGGTTGATCTATGACGACGGCAACGACAGTAAGCATTTCACTGTAAAGAGTTTCCGCCGTGCCATCGCCGCCGCCAACGTACACCTTGAGACCATCTTTATGGACGCCTGTCTGATGAACAACTTGGAGTATCAGTTCGAACTACAGGATCTCTGTGACTATGTCATCGCTCCCACCTACAGCAAGCCCTCTATAGACGGTGCCTATCGTGTGCTGCCCGAGCAACTCGCCCTGGCATCGGGGAACATTGAGCAGGCACTGGACAACTACTGTAAGGCCTGTGTAGCGAGTTGGGATGAGACCTTTGGTATCGACGAGAACACGCTTGCATATACCGACATGACCGTCACCCGCACCGCTAACATCGCACATCTGGGCGAGGTGCTGCGTGAGTTCACCGACCGCCTCTGCGACACCTACCAGAACGGAACCGAGGCCCAGCAGCAGGCCATCGACAACTGCACGGCCAGTGCCATCAAGGTGGAGTTATGCTGTCCCAACTATGATGCCATCAAGTACGTAAGATCACTCATCACTGCCCTGCCCGAAGTCTATGGTGACGATTTCTACAACAGGATGAAGGAAGCCTTCAACAACTGCATCGTGGGACAGTACTTCAGCAAGTATCTCACCGCCCACGACTATATGGTGGACTACAGTGTGCTGCTCGGTGCAGCAGGTACCTACTCCTATGCCTTCTGGAAAACAGACGAGGAGACTGATGCCAAGATACCATACGCAGTAGATATCTATACCGACGACGGTGAGATACACTGTTTCGACTTGCTCCCAACGGACGACCCGCAGTATTACCGCATGGAAGCCAACGGCTACGTCGCTTCCTGGCCCTCTACGCTGGCCGACACTTACGAGCAACTGGCCTTCGACCGCGCCGTGGGCTGGAGCCGTTGGCTCCGTCTCAACCGCCAATGGCCCAACCTGTTCTGCCCGTCAGGCTTGGACTTCGAGTTGCCCATGCCCAAAGAAGAAAAGCAGAATTGATCACATGATCATTAAATTGCTACAAACTAACATTAAAAAAATATGAAGAAGTTCTTGATGGCGGCAGCGGTCTTATGCTGCATGATGACAATGACGGTGCTGACGTCGTGCAGCACTGACGATAACCCCGTGACTCCACCCGAACCGGAGCCAACAGCCGAGTACACTATTATGTACTATGCCAACGGAGGTGCTAATGTGGACCAATGCATTCTTCCTATGCTCAGAGACTTCTACAAGGCCGATCCCGATGCCTACAAGAAGGTGAATGTAGTGGTGCAGTACAAGTTCTCTACTGCTGAGAACTTGAAAAAGCAGGGCTTCACTGATGATACCTGCGAAATGTATGGCAGCAAGACAGTCCGCTGGGTCGTGGATCCCAGTAAGAGTTTAGATACGCAGTTGGGCGAGAGTGACAACCTCTATGGTGCCGACAATGCCGACTGCGCCTGTCCAGACTCGCTGACCAACTTCATCAACTGGGCCGCCAAGGCCTATCCCGCCAAGAAGTACATGCTCATCGTCAACGACCACGGCGGCGGCTACCGGCCTGATGATGATTTGCCGGAGACCAGTCAGGCCACCCGAGGCCTACTCTACGATGACGGCAACTTAATCAACGGTTCCAAGAAGCATTTCTCCGTAAAGAGTTTCCACCGTGCCGTCGCTGCTGCCAATGTCCGCTTTCAGACCATCTACATGCTAGCCTGCCTGATGAATAATCTGGAGTATCAGTTTGAACTACAGGATCTTTGCGACTACATCATCGCCTCCACCTATACCATGCCATCTTGGGGAGGCGCTCTCTACGATCTGCCTGAAATACTCAGCCAACCCAATGTGGACATTGAAAGAGCCTTGGACGCATACTGCAAGGCCGACGTGACTAGTTGGGACATTGTCTATTCCGTTGAAGGAGGATATCCCGAGGATTATCCATTCTACACCGACCTGACCGTCACCCGCACCGCCAACATTGCCCGTTTGGGACAAGTGATGCGCGAGTTCACCGATCGCCTGTGCGACACCTATCAGAACGGCACCGAGGCCCAGAAGCATGCCATCGACTACTGCACGGCCAATGCTGTAAAGGTAGAGTTAAAGTCGCCCTTCTACGATGTGGCCAAATACATGGCTAGCCTCATGTCGGCTCTGCCCGAGGTCTATGACAACAATTTCTACAGCCAGATGGAAGAAGCCTTCAACAACTGCATCGCAGCACAGTACTTTGGCAAGTACCTCACCACCCATGACTACATGGTGGACTACAGTGTGCTGCTCGGTACCTTAGGTAGTTACTCCTATGTGTTCTGGAAAAAAGATAATGAAACCGGTGCCCAAAATCCATACGCAGAATACCTCTTTGCCGATGACGGTATGAGATACCTCTACTATATAAACCCAACGGACGACCCGCAATACTACAGCATGGAAGTCTCCGGCGACCCTGTGCCCTGGGGCTCCACGTTGGCCGACACTTACGAGCAACTGGCCTTCGACCGCGCTGTGGGCTGGAGCCGCTGGCTCCGCCTCAACCGCCAATGGCCCAACCTGTTCTGCCCGTCAGACTTGCACTACGAGTTGCCCATGCCCGAAGAAGAAAATAAACAGAACTAATTTTAATTATTCACTTAATACATTACGACAATGAAAAAGATTATGATGACGCTTGCAGCCGTCCTATGCTGCGCAATGACAGTGACAATGAGCCTCACATCGTGCTCAGAGAGTGATAACCCCATCGAGCCGAGGCCTGAGAAGCAGGTCGCCATGGCCGACGTCGTGACGCTAAACGTTGGTCCCCATTCGCTCTACAAACTCGGCACCAAAGAATTGTTGCCCATCAGCATCGCAGTAAACAGAGTTTACGAGGACGAGCAGGGCGAGCCCCAACTCTACGACCTCTCAACCGTTACGGTAACAGCAGATGATGACATGTTCGACGTAGATGCCAGCCACCTGGCCGAGAACGGCATCATCCAACTGGTGCCGAAGCCTGAGGCAGAGGGTACCCAGAGTCTGATAGAGGATGTAGAGGAATACGGTGCCATGAAATGGGAACAGGGCATAGGGATTACGCTGACCAACAGCCGCGGCGAGACGCTGACGAAGGAACTGCAACTGGTCTATATGCCCATCAACGAGCAGAAGGAAGTGCTGAACATCACGCAGGCCGACCTGAACGAGAAAAACGAACTGGTGATTGACGAGCCTGCGGTCTTGAAGCAGTTCAACTTAAGAGAATGGCCTCGAGGCAGGCTTGGCGATATTAGTTCTTTTGACTTTGGCGAACTCCGTGACGCCAGAATCACCGACGATGGCAAACTGGTCATCCGGACCTGGGGCGACACCACCGAGCCCGGTGAACCCTTCGAAGTAGTACTGACCTTTACCCGTAAGTTGACCAGCAGCCCTTATACTCCCTATTTCGAGCCTGTGATGGTGAACGTACGCTACGAACTGGAACTGAATATCAGTGAATAAACGATATATATTCCGATATGAAAGCAAAGAAATTGTTATTGGCGACACTGACAGTAATGTGCGCCATGACAACAACAGTATTCACCGCCTGCAGTAGCAGCGACGATGAGAGTCACCCCTACACTTACAAATACGAGGTGAAGATGGACCCAAGTAGTGTTGGTTATTCCAGCGAGATGCAGACCGTGCTTGCGGCCTTCAATCAGGCTGTCGGTGCCAACAGCAGTTACCTAAAGAGTCCTCAGGACAACGAGATGAAGGCCAAGTGTGAGGCTGTCAAACAGCAGTATGCCAACATTGAAAGTGCCTACCTGAAGTTATACCTCATCCGCATTACAGCCCAAGTCGGAGCGGCTGACAAGGTGGACGCCATCGCCACCTACGAATGGGGTCAGGCCTTTATCACACCTTACGTGGAATACGCTTTTGTCACTAACGAGGATGAGGCATACGCTGCCTTGGAGACTAAAAAGGCTTCGCTCAGCGACGAAGTGTATAAGGCCAGTTATAAAACCATCTACCGATTGGTGGGTAAACACAAAGGCACTGCTGGTGCTGAATCAGTGTTCGAGCATCATTTCCAGAACTCATTGGGTCTGTTCTGGCCTGATACGGACACAAACACCAATATTATTACTCATGCCTGTGATTCCATAGCCAACGCCCATGCTGCTGACACACTGGCTGTCGATGTCACCGTCGCCGTCACCAAGACTGGTTTGCTCAACCAACAGGTTACCAAGTTCTGGGAAAAGAAATTCAGTGCCAATTTCCAGTAATAAAGTATATTTCCCCGAATTGTTTGGCAGTTCGGGGAAATACCAATAATTAATAAACAGACAATGAAGACAAAAAGAACCTTTCTGGCAGCACTGACACTGATGTGCGCCATGACAACGACAACCGTGCTGACATCGTGTACTAACGATGACAATCCCGTAACAAAGCCGATAGAGTACGGGAAAGTGTTTAACTACACTTACGGGGGGCAGACGCTCTATTATGTGATAGATGAGGCCTCGCAGACGGCTACGGTTGAGTCACCGCTGTATCCCAACTTCCCTACCGATGAAATGAAAAGGATAGACGGTTGGCAGGGCTATGAACAGCCGAAAGGCAAAGTGACGATACCAGCGACCGTGGAATACGCAGGAAAGCACTTTCCAGTGACTGTCCTTGGGATAGGAGCGTTCTCCCTTTGCAGTGACATCACCAGCGTGGAGTTGCCTGAAGGCATCACCACCATCAAGGCTCAAGTCTTCGATACATGCACTGGCCTGACCACCATTAATCTGCCCAATAGCCTCACCTCCATTGAAAAGTGGGCATTTGTCGATTGTAAGAGTTTGTCGGCAATCGAACTCCCGGAAACTCTCACGTCCATTGGTCCAAACTGTTTCAATGGTGATGTGTCACTCACCACTGTCAACATACCGTCTAAAATAAAGACCGTGAGCGAGGCTGCATTCGCAAATTGCATCAGCCTGACTAACGTCAATCTCCCCGAAGGACTTACTGCCATTGAAAACGATGCCTTCTCTAACTGTATTAGCCTGTCGGTCATCGAGATTCCCAACACCGTCACAACCATCGGAGATGTGGCCTTCTATGGTGACGAATCGCTTACCACTATCACCATTCCCGGTAGTGTGGAGACTATAGGAGATTTTGCCTTTACGAATTGCACCGGACTGACCACCGTAGAACTTGCCGAGGGCCTCACTACCCTTGGTAATTCTATGTTCGATGGTTGTTCGAACCTGACGACCGTCAACTTCCCAGAAGGTCTTACAACCATCAGTTATGCAGCCTTCCACAACTGCAGCAGTCTCACTAACATCACCTTCCCCTCCACATTGACTACGATAGGGGATTGGGCATTCCAATATGCTGAGAAAATCGGTCCAGATATTGTTATTCCCGAGGGCGTTACGTCTATCGGCCATGCTGCATTTGGCGACTGCTACAGTATGGAGTCCATCACATTGCCGAGCACTTTGCAGACTGTCGGAGACTTTGCTTTGGCAGCCTGTACCAAACTCGACAATGTAGTATTTCCAGACCATTTGACCAGCCTCGGAATCCAAGTCCTGCAAGATTGCACATCCCTTACCACTTGTCACCTGCCCGCACAGTTGGAGAGCATCAGTGACTGGTTCTTCTGGAACTCTGGTATCACACACGTAGATATTCCTGAGCACGTCACACGTCTCGGAGAGGGCACCTTCTATCAATGCCTGTCATTGAAAGAACTAACTTTGCCAGCCTCAGTGACTGAACTTGCTGACAGTGTGTTTGCCAAAGGCACGGTGCTTGAAAAGTTGAATTTGGCTGGTACAGTGCCACCGAGTGCCACGGAGACTACCTTCGATACCTATACTACTGCGATCATTGTGCCAAAGGGAGCCGGTGATGCCTACCGTAGCCACGACATCTGGGGTCGATTTGCCACCATCACAGAAGAAGAGTAAAACAACATTCTTATGAAGATGTGTCTCAGTTTTAACGTAAAGATAACATAGCGTTTGCGGATTGTTAGGGAAAAAGTGCGTACCTTTGCCGACAGAAAGTTAAACCATTTAATTTGTAACAAAATGAAACTTAGAAAACTTTTTGTGGCAGTCGCACTGCTCACCGTAGGATTTACATCGGCGCAGGAAATGCAGATGCCGGAGATTCCCGTTGACAAGGATGTCCGTATCGGTAAACTCGACAATGGACTGACCTATTATCTGCGTCACAACAACACACCCGAGAAGAAGGCCAACTTCTACATCGCCCAGCGTGTGGGTTCCATCCAGGAGGATGACTCGCAGCAGGGACTGGCTCACTTCCTCGAGCACATGGCCTTCAACGGCTCTGAGCACTTCCCCAATGGAAAGATGCTGGAGTATTTGCAGACCATCGGCGTACAGTTCGGACGTAGTCTGAATGCCTACACCTCGATCGACCGCACCGTGTATTACATCGCTGATGTGAGCACAGAGCGTCAGAGTGCCCTCGACTCTTGTGTCCTTGTGCTGAGAGACTGGTCGAGCGGTATTACCGCTGAGCCTGCAGAGATTGAGAAGGAGCGCGATGTGATCCACAATGAGTATCGTATGAGGAACTCGCCCAGCCAGCGCATGATTGAGCGTGCTTTGCCCACACTGTTCCAAGGTTCGAAGTACGGCTATCGTATGCCTATCGGTAAGATGGAGATCGTGGATAACTTCAAGCCTGAGGAACTCGTGGCCTATTATAAGAAATGGTATCGTCCTGACAATCAGGGTATCGTCATTGTGGGCGACATCGATGTCGATTATACCGAGAATCTCATCAAGAAACTCTTCGGCGACATTGTGGTGCCGGCCGATGCTGCCAAGGTGATTGACGAGCCCGTGCCCGACAATGAGAAAGCCATCTACGTGGCAGAGAAAGATAAGGAGCAGCAATACTCCATCCTCATGCTCTCGATGAAGCGTGACCCCATCCCCACAGACCTGAAGAAGACGGCTGCCTATCTGGTGCAGGACTACCTGAATGATATGGTGTGTGCTATGCTGAACAGCCGTTTCTCAGAGATTGCCCAGCAGCCCGATTGTCCTTTCATCCAGGCTCAGGCACAGGACGGCAATTTCTTGCAGTTAGCCCGTACCAAGGATGCCCTCATGCTGATTGGCGTGGCTAAGGAAGGCAAGGACATCGAGACCCTGCAGGCTGTGGCCCGCGAGGGAAAGCGTGCCCACGACTTCGGTTTCACTGCCACGGAGTATGCTCGTGCCAAGGCTGACTATATCAGTGCTTTGGAGAAGGTCTATACCAATCGCGACAAGCGTAAGAACGAGGAATATGCCGACGAGTATATCGAGAACTTCCTCGAGAGCGACCCCATCCCCTCCATTGAGGATCGCTATCAGACGATGAACGCCCTGTCGCAGCAGTTGCCTATAGACGTTGTGAACCAGTATGCCCAGCAGATCATCAGCATCGACGAGAAGAATCTGGTGGCCTTCAATATGGAACAGGAGAAGGAGGGCAAGACATACGTGGCTACTGATGCTATGCAGAAGGCCGTAGAAGGTGTGCGTGCTGAGTCCCTCACCTCTTGGGTGGATAATGTGAAGGAAGAGCCGCTGATGGCTCAGATGCCTGCCAAAGGAAAGATTACGAAGGAGACTGAGAACAAGACACTCGGCTACAAGGAACTGACCCTCTCGAACGGTGCGAAGGTAATCCTGAAGAAGACGGACTTCAAGGATGACGAGGTGAGGATGCAGGCTGAGGCCAAGGGTGGCTATTCGCTCTTCGGCAAGGCTGATGTGATGAACCTCCAACTCGCTGAGACAGCACAGGCATACAGTGGCCTGGGCAACTTCTCGAAGTCGGAACTCGACAAGGCACTTGCTGGTAAGCAGGTCAGCGTGGCCCTTACGCTCAAGGAGGATCGCCAGTATATCGGTGGACGTTCCACACCGAAGGACTTGGAGACATTCTTCCAGGTATTCTACCTCACACAGACCAACATCAACAAGGACGAGAAGTCGATGGCTTCATTCATCAACCAGATGCAGACAGTGCTGAAAAACAAGAGCCTGAATCCCCAGTTGGTTTATCAGGACTCTCTCGAAAGCACCAGAAACTGTGGTAATCTGCTCTATAGAATCCCAGAGGCTGAGGATATCGCCAAGTTCGACTACGAGCGTACCCTCCAGATCCTGAAGCAACTCTATCAGAACGGCGGTCAGTTCACCTATACTATCATTGGTAACTTCGACGAGCAGGCCATCCGTCCTCTCATTGAGCAGTATATCGCTTCTATGCCTGCTGGCAAGGCTGTCGCTACAAAGGAGGTACGTACCTTCTTCAAGGGCAGGGTAAACAACCGCTTCGAGAAGCAGATGGAGACACCACAGGCTACAACCACTCAGGTATGGAAGAACGACAAGATGGCTTACACACTCGAGAACAAGGTGTTGCTCGATGCTGCCACAAGAGTACTCACCCGTATCTATCTGCGTACCATCCGTGAGGAGGAGAGTGCCGCCTACAATGTGGGATGCAGTGGCCAGATCAGCACGATGGGTCCGAAGCCCGTATTCTTCATCACTGCCCAGGCTCCTACGAATCCTGACAAGCAGAAGATTGCTGAGGATCTGATGATGAAGTACATCAACGAGGCAAAGTCCAAGATCGCTGCTGACGACCTGGATCCTGTGAAGGAGATCATGCTGAAGCAGGCTGAGGATGACAACCGTGAGAATAGTCACTGGATGGATGTACTCACAGAGTGGACAGCAGAGGGTGTGGATCTCCAGACAGGCTATGCTGAGACTGTGAAGGCTCTGACGCCTGCAAAGATCCAGAAGTTCATCACCGACTTCCTCGCTGCCGGCAACCATGCCTCTGTGGTCATGGTGCCTACGAAGTAATAAAAACACTTAAAAAGTTAATAGAATCCGTAATCGGGGTAGCCCGATTACGGATTTTTATTTGTACCTTTGCACCCATATTTATAACTAACGCAATGGAACTGATTAAAGACAAGTCTTTCGGTGGCGAGCGCCCTCTGTTTGCTACGCACGACTTAAGACTGGAAAATGTGACGATTACCGACGGTGAGTCGGGTATCAAACAATGTCAGAACATGGAGGCTTACAACTGTAAGTTCTATGGCAAATACCCTTGGTGGCATGTCGATGGTGCCAAGATTGATAAGTGCTATTTCGCCTTGGGCTCTCGCTCTGCCATCTGGTATTCCAACGACCTGGTGATGACCAACTCACGCATCGACGGCCCGAAGTTCTTCCGTGAGATGAAGAACCTGACATTGGAGAACGTGGAGATTACCGATGCTGACGAGACTTTCTGGAAGGTGGACGGTATCCGTCTCAAGAACGTGAAACTGCATGGGGGCACCTATCCTTTTATGTTCTCGCAGAACATTTACGTGGATGGCCTGGAGAGCGACTCGAAGTATGTGTTCCAGTATTGTAAGAATGTGGAGGTTCACCATGCCAATATCCTGACGAAGGACTCGTTCTGGGAGTGCGAGAATGTGACCATCTACGACTCCGTGCTCGATGGCGAGTATCTGGCCTGGCACTCGAAGAACGTACGACTCGTGAATTGTCATCTGGCAGGGGAGCAGTTGCTGTGCTATACGGAGAACCTGGTGTTGGAGAACTGCACCATCGATCCGATGTGCGACCGTATGTTTGAGTATTCCACCGTCGAGGCGGACATCAAGGGACATATCGAGAATATCAAGAACCCCACTTCCGGACATATCGTCGCCGACAGCATCGGCAGCATCACCATCGATGAGAACGTCCGTGAACCGAATAACTGTAAGATAGGAGTCAGGAGTCAGGAGACAGGAGTAAAGTAGAAATGTAATGAGTAAGTATGATTTCGATGAATTGGTAGAGCGACGCGGTACAGGTTGTGTGAAGTGGGGGGAGTGCCCGTCTGAGGATGTGATTCCCCTCTGGGTGGCGGATATGGACTTCAAGGCGGCTCCAGCCATTCAGGAAGCCATCCGCCAAAGGGCAGAGCACGGTGTGTTTGGTTATACCTACGTGGAGGAAGACTACTATGAGGCGGTTATCTCGTGGTTCCAGCGTCGCCACAACTGGATCATCCGCAGGGAGGAAATCCTCTATACAATAGGTGTCGTCCCTGCGATGTCTGTCGCCATCAAGGCGCTCACGATGCCTGGTGAAAAGGTGCTCATCCTCTCGCCGGACTATAACTGTTTCTTCTCCTCCATCCGCAACAACGGCTGCGAGGTACTGGAAACATCCTTAAAGCGCCTTGTTCCCCCTCCTACAGGAGGGGTTAGGGGAGGTCACTCTTTCGAAGTCGATTGGAATGACTTCGAATCCAAGTGCGCCGATGAGAAGACCACCGTATTTTTGCTTTGTAACCCTCACAACCCCACGGGGCGCGTTTGGACGAAAGAAGAGTTGGAGCGTATGAACACCATCTGTCTGAAATACGGTGTGAAGGTGGTGAGCGACGAGATCCACTGCGAACTGATTATGCCAGGCTACCGTTTCCAACCCTTTGCCGCCGTCAGCGAGGCCTGCCGACAGAACAGCGTGATTCTTAATTCCCCCTCGAAGTCGTTTAATATCGCTGGCTTACAGACGGCTAATATCATCTGTTCACAACCCTCGTGGCGCCGTCGCTTGGATCGTGCCATCAACATCAACGAAGTGTGCGATCTCAATCCTTTCGGTCCCGTCGCCCTGAAAGCGGCTTACAACGAGAGTGAGGACTGGATCGACGAACTCAACCAATATCTTTGGGGTAATTATCAGGCACTCTGTGATTTTGCTTCTGAGCATCTGCCGCAATGGAAGGTCTGTTGCCTCGAAGGTACCTATCTCCTCTGGGTCGATATCTCTGCCACGGGGATGACTTCACAGCAGTACGCCGACCTTCTCCTTGAAAAGGCCAAGGTCTGGGTAAATCCCGGCACGATGTACGGCCCCCACTCCGGCGAAGGCTATATCCGCCTGAATATTGCCTGTCCACGCAGTCGCCTGATGGAGGCATTGGAAAGAATATATAAAGGGAAGTTATAAGGAAGTTAAAAGGAAGTTATCGAGCCTGCGGCTCTTGGAAGTTAAAAGGACATTACCTTACTATCGTAATAGCAGACATTTGTCCCTTTAACTTCCCTTTAACTTCTCTTTAACTTCCCTTCCATTCCTTTCTTAGTTGATCAGGAAGATCTTTGTCTGACCTTTGTAGGTGGCCTTGATGGTAGAACGGCCCTCTACGATGGGATTGATCTCAAACTTCACGCCAGGCACGTCAGCCGTAGCCTTCAGTTTCGTACTGGCATCCAACGGTCCATAAACCTGATAGCGGATCTGGTCGGCATAGCCGTTCTGGTTGGTGAAACGGATGGGCGTTGAAGGAATCGTCAGCGGCTTGTCGTCGGCAGTGATGGTCACCTTTGGCACATCGGGAGCCTTACAGATATTAGGCATGGCTTTGCCAAAGCCTATGCCGTGGAGATCGAAGAGTCCCTGCGGACGCTGTGGCTGCTGTGGTCCACGACGGCCCCATTGTCCTTGGGGCTGCTGGGGTTGCTGCACCTCGGGCCCCTCAGCGACGAGATAGATGGCATGCTTACCGGTGAGTCCCTCGACGCCAGGCACCTTGACGACGAACCCTGTAGGCTGGCGAGGAGAATCGCCTGGTACGGTGAGGACGGCAATCTCCTTGCCCTTCCACGGGTCGTCTAATAGTACGTGAATCTTAAAGTCGCCACGGCCACTGGGGGTGAGTTGTATGGTAAGTGTCGTGCCGTCGCCCTGCTTCGTGCCCTCGAAGGCCTTGCAGCCCTTGGTGTCCTGAGCCAGACCGCCGAAGCCGAAGTACTTGAAGCCCACGATGCCTGTGTTCTGAATACCGGCGAGGTCCATCGAGTTGTTCCACACATCGTGGTTGTCCTGCATCCATTCATTGGCAGTAGTACCGCCATAGACGAAGCAGGCATAACCGGCACTATAATAAGCGTAGGGAGGCAGACCGAAAATCTGGAAGCCCTCGCTGGTTACCTCGGCACCGGTATATTCGTTGCCATCGGCAGCCTTTGCCGTCCATACATTATCCTTTGTATAAGGGTCGTAACCGGTAATCTTCACCACACCACCCTTGGCCACGGGTTTCTTGTCCCATGTGATCTTCACGGGAGCCACCATCGACTGACGGGCATTGCCGAAGCCACGCGGAGGACGGTGATAGAAGACGTACCACTGTCCGTTAATCTCCTGAAGGGAACCGTGGGTGTTATGGCCGAAATTGGTGGTGATGAGTTTGCTACCATCTTCGCCTGTCACCACACCACGGGAGTCCACCAAGACACCACCAGAACGCCAAGGACCTAAGGGCGAGTCGCCGAAGGCATAGCGCAGGGCGGAGTTGGTATTGCCCAGTCCGTACTCCTTACCAGAGTAGCCGCTGAACACCATCACGTACTTATTGCCCACCTGACGGATGCTGGAAGCCTCGAAGAAATTGAAGTCGAGCGGGTTCTGTCCCTCATAGAGGGCCTTGTACTCGCTGCCTGCCTTATCCAACAGACGTCCGTCTGCGCTGCTGGCGGGGATAAACGGATCGATGGGCTCCGTACCCTCACGCTTCGAGTACATGGTCTTCTGGTCGAGTTCAACAGCGGTAGAATGCTGGAAACCATAAAACACGTAGGCACGATAGCCGATGTCGTAGTCCTTATCCTTCTTGTCGGTGATGTTCTCGATAAATACAGAGGGGTCGAAGTCAATCAGTGAGCCGGGCAGGCACTGACGACCATCCTCGGTGAGGTTGATAGGCGTGAAGGGACCATCGGGACGGTCACCCTTACACACCATCGGCGTGCGCCGCCAACCACGGGAGTGGGGATAGAGGTAGTAAGTCTTCTTACCAGTGGCCTTGTCTTTCACTTCGACGAGGTCGGGGGCATACATCGTGTCCCACTGTCCGTCGACGAACCATGTGAAGATGGGGCCTTCGTCGCGCCATTGGCTCAGATCCTCCACAGGAGCCGACCACATACGGATGTCGGGGCCGCAGTAGGCGGAGTAATTCACATCGTGCGAGCCGATGATATAGGCACGCAACTTACCGGGGTTGTCGGGATCCTCGAATACACGGGGTTCACCATCGGGTACATGCTCCCAGAGAGGGAGGTACGGGTTCTGCGCACTGACACTGAGTGCAGCACACACAACGAAACAGAAAACAACTAATCTTTTCATTTGACAATTTACTATTATAATTCTATTAGCGGGTTCGGGAAAAATGAATAATCTTGGCAAAGATAAAAAATAATTGTGAATTGTGCATGGTGAATTGTGCATTATTTCGTACCTTTGCAACATAAACGAAAAAAAGTGTAACAATATGGAAGATTTGGAAATGAAAAGCCAGTTGCCCGACAATGCGTTTCGGGAACTGCAGGAAGGAGAACAGTATGAACCGATGATGTCGCCGAAGGGCCGTTATCCGGAGGTCAATGCGTGGTCTGTCACGTGGGGTGTGCTGATGGCGGTACTCTTCTCGGCAGCCGCTGCTTATCTTGGTTTGAAGGTAGGTCAGGTATTCGAGGCGGCCATCCCCATCGCCATCATCGCTGTGGGTGTATCGACAGCCGCCAAGCGCAGCAAGGCGTTGGGTGAGAATGTGATCATTCAGTCGATAGGTGCCTGTTCGGGCGCTGTGGTGGCTGGTGCCATTTTTACCTTGCCGGCCATCTATATCCTCCAGGCGAAGTATCCGGAGATGTCGGCATCGTTCTTGAAGATATTCCTCGCCTCGTTGCTGGGTGGCATCATCGGCATCCTCTTTTTGATCCCGTTCCGTAAGTACTTTGTGTCGGATATGCATGGCAAATACCCTTTCCCCGAAGCCACATGCACGACACAGGTATTGGTCAGTGGGGCGAAGGGCGGCAATCAGGCCAAGCCTTTGTTGCTGGCAGGTATCGTAGGCGGACTCTACGACTTCATCGTGGCCACCTTCGGCTGGTGGAACGAGAACTTCACCTCCCGTGTGGTGGAGTGGGGACAGTCGTTGGCTGATCAGGCCAAACTGGTCTTTAAGATCAATACCGGTGCCGCCGTACTGGGTCTCGGCTATATCATCGGCTTCAAATATGCGCTGATCATCACCCTCGGCTCATTGTCTGTGTGGTGGCTCATCGTACCGGGTCTTTCCCTGCTTTTTGGCACGGAGGTACTCAATCAGTGGGATCCCTCCATCACGACAGCAGTGGGCGACATGTCGCCTGAACAGATCTTCAAGGCCTACGGCAAGAGCATCGGTATCGGTGGTATTGCGATGGCAGGTATCATCGGCATCATCAAGTCGTGGGGCATCATCAAGGGGGCTGTCTCATTGGCAGCGAAGGAGATGAAGGGAAGCGGTGAGGCTGCTGTGGCACAGCAGCGCACACAGCGCGACCTGCCCTTCAAATTCATTGCCATCGCCTCGATTGTGACGATTGTCATCACCTTCCTCTTCTTCTGGTTCGGCGTGATGGACGGTAATATGTTGCAGGCCTTGGTAGCCATCGTCCTCGTGGCAGTGATAGCCTTCCTCTTTACCACCGTCGCAGCGAATGCCATCGCCATTGTGGGCTCGAACCCCGTGAGTGGTATGACCCTGATGACACTCATCCTCGCCTCTGTAGTGATGGTAGGTGTCGGACTGCAAGGCACCAGTGGTATGGTGGCGGCTCTGGTCATGGGCGGTGTGGTCTGTACGGCCCTCTCGATGGCGGGTGCCTTTATCACCGACTTGAAGATTGGTTACTGGTTGGGTACGACACCCCGGAAACAGGAGTCGTGGAAGTTCCTCGGCACGTTGGTATCGGCGGCTACCGTCGGTGGTGTGATGATGCTGCTCAACGAGACCTACGGCTTTGCCTCCGGACAACTCGCTGCGCCTCAGGCCAATGCGATGGCGGCAGTCATCGACCCGTTGATGAACGGGGTGGGGGCTCCCTGGGTGCTCTACGCCATCGGTGCAGCCATTGCCATCATCCTCACGCTTTGTAAGGTGCCTGCTCTGGCCTTCGCCCTGGGTATGTTCATCCCCATGGAACTGAATGTGCCGTTGGTAGTTGGCGGTGCCATCAACTGGTATGTCACCACCCGTTCAAAGGATAAGAAGGTCAACGAGGCCCGTGGTGAGAAGGGTACGCTGCTTGCCTCCGGTTTCATCGCTGGTGGTGCGCTGATGGGTGTCGTCAGTGCGTTGCTGCGCTTCGGTGGCTTCAATCCTGTCAGTGAGTCATGGCTGGCCAATCCGCTCTCCGAGGTCTGTTCTCTCCTCGCGTACCTCTTATTAATAATATACTTCGTCCGAGCCACGAAGGTAGCGAAATAAAAGAATTGGCAGGCTGTGCGGCCTGCCAATCTTCTTTTATTGTAACTGTTGTGCGATGGTGCTGAGCAAATCCTCGCCTCGCAGGTCACGGGCGATAATCTTGCCATGCTCATTGATAAGCACATTGGCGGGGATGGACTGGATGCCGTAGAACAAGGCTCCTTCGCAATCCCAGCCTTTCAGGTCGCTCATCTGCGGCCATTTCTGGCCTGTCTGTTCAATGGCTGCTAACCAACTGGCCTTGTCCTTGTCAAGTGATACCCCCACAATTTCCAGTCCCTTGTCGTGATAAAGGTCATAGGCCTTCACCACATGAGGCAATTCCCTGATGCAGGGTCCGCACCACGAGGCCCAGAAGTCGATAAGCACCAGTTTGTTCTGACCCACATAGTCTCTCACCCTCACCGTCTGTCCCTGAGGACCAGGCAGGGCGATGTCGACAAACGTGTTATTGACATCCGTCGCAGCCGCCATGTCTGTAATTTCCTCCATGGTCTCTGAGTCAACGACCTTGATTTTCTCAACGACCTTGGTTTTCTGTTTGCAACTCGTTGTCAGCAACAGGCCCGCTGCGATCATCAAGAATACCTTTCTCATTGTCTTTTCCCGTAATTTATCATTTTTATTTCGTGTCGCACTGCCTCCGGCTTTGCCGAAGTACCCCGACCGAGAATCGAACTCGGAACTAAGCTTTAGGAGAGCCTTGTTATATCCATTTAACTATCAGGGCGCGCTTTTCGGCTGCAAAGATACGAATAAGTGAGTAAAAAACCAAATATATATGAGTATTTTTTTGAGCGGGAGTATTAAATCATACGGAAATCGTGGGGTCGAATCATGGGGGCAATTTGACCCCATGATTTGTCGATTGCGCACATAGTTAAGAAATTAAATCGCAAAAATTTTGTATTTACAAGATTATTTCGTATTTTTGCAAGCGAATAGACCAGAGGTCAAATTGTGTTAGAATACGAAGAGTTAAATATACAATAAGTTTCACCAATCTAAAACAAACGATTATGAAAGGAAGCAAACGATTATTCATGATGCTCGCGCTGCTGTTAACAACGGTGATAGGAGCATGGGCAGTCATCCCTGCCACACCGTCCGATGTCGGCAAGGTGCTGTGCAGTGATGGTAGTATCTATGCCACAGTGGCCGACGCAACGGCAGCAGGCAAGACAGCGCAGGCCATGATTGCCTACGTGAACGATGAGCAAGGCGTGGCTCTTGGCATCAGTCTAGAGGACGGACCTGTTGCAGAAAAGGACTGTAAGCACAATGTTGCCCTGAGCGTTGCCAATGCTTTTAATACGAGCCATCCCATTAATGGTGGAACATGGCGTCTGCCTTCAGTTCAAGACTGGGAGCACATGCTCATCGGTTGTGGAAGTACGTCCGAATTTGTAACGAAGTTGCCCAATCCTTCATGGTCGTCCGACCCTTACGCTACCACTGCCTACTTGTTCTATCCAGGCAATATCCGCTCGATGATGGTTGCGGCAGGAGGAAGTGATTTCACTGTCGATCCCTATCAATATCACGGCTATTGGACAAGTACTGGAAGTGCAACGACGGGTGGCATGTGGTGGTCCTACTATTTTGACTTTGGCGCTGTTTCTTCTGGTCCGGAACTTGGTTTCGACATAGAAGTCTTAGGCATTGTCCGCCCATGTGTGGAATTCGAGGTTCCCATATCTCCCACATATTTCACCCTGACGCTTAGTTCATCCACGAAGTTGGCTCCATTAAACCAAACAACGACGCTGACCGCGACCCTTACGCCTGTCAACGATTACAACAAGAATGTGATATGGACTACCGATAACGGCAATGTGCAGTTATTCTCAGATGAAGAATGCACCAAGGCAGTGGGCAATTCTCCAACTGATGTCTATACCGTCTATGTGAAGGGTGTTGCTGAGGGTACTGCTACGGTCACCGTAACCAGCGATGTCTCTCCTGATAAGACGGCCTCTTGCGAAGTGACCGTCAAGGAAGTTTACGCCTTGACCATGAAGGAGGGCACAGAGGATGCCGACCTTTGGAGTGTTACGTACATTTCGAATGGAGACGGTGCCATCTTGGGTTACTCGGGTAAGAAGAAGGTGAAGAGTGTCACGCTGGTCAAGTCAGAGAGAGAAGGTACGTTCATAGGGGATAACAGATGGTCTTTCGTTCTGCCTCAATACGATGAAGTGGCTGAGGTTGAATACATTCCTACGCTTGTCGATAGTGAGGACAACAGTGTCGCCATCGATGCCTTGAACGGCACTACGCTGGAAACCCTTTGCCTGAACACCGTACTCCCGATAGGTTGGACAATATTCTCTGCACCGTTTGACATTTCGGCAAGCGTCTTAATGAATCGATGTATGATTAGCGAAGTAAGGGAGTTCGTAGGTTCGTCGTTCGTCGAAGGTGGAGATGCTGACGCTGCCATGCCTTCAACCATCAAACTCTACTTCGATGTTGTCACCGATATGAAGGCAGGTGTGCCTTATCTCGTGAAAGCTATGGCGAATGAAAGGGATCTCTATACCTATCCGTTCTCGGATGTCACGGTGAACAATGTCTATACAACCGTGGAGTCGAAGTATGCCTATTTCATTCCGACGAATAGCCAGACCCTTGTTAAAGACGACCCGCAGAACGTGCTCTTCACGGAGGGTGGCGGATACATTAATAAAGAGTATCCATATAATGGAGTCTATTATTCCCCAACAGTCTACCATCCCGAGGCTCCTATCCAGGTCAAGGGCTTCAGCGGCTACTTATGGCTGACGCCTGAGGTGGACAAGGTGTTCCCAGACGGAGGCAGTCGGTTCGAGATAGTCTTCGGCCCTTACGAGCCAGAGTCGACGGATCTTTACGACTTGACAGGCGACGGCAAGACGGATGCCGACGATGTTGCGGCGCTGGTGGCTTATCTGATGGGCAAGACCCCCGAGGGCTTCATCGCGGCGAAGGCTGATGTGAACGGCGACGGCATCGTGAACATCGCTGACATCATCGCTCTCGTGAACAGCCTCCTCGGGAAGTGAGTTCATGGCACAAAAGGAAAATGGGGTCGGAGAAGTTGATTATATTCTCCGACCCCATTGATTTTTGTCTTGGTTCTTGTCAGAGCAGGCGTCGCATCAGCGTCCCATCCCGGATTTGCAAAAACCTGCCCCAGATCCAGGACGCATCTATGCACAGGGTGCAGAAATCTGACCCAAGTTTAGGAGAAGATTATGCACTGGGGGTAGAAATCTGTCCCAAATACGGGGGGCATTTATGCATGGGGAGTAGAAACATGACCCAGATTCAGGGCAATATTATGCACCGGGGGGGGAAACATGACTCAGATTCAAGGCATAGTTATGCACAGTGTGCAGAAACCTGGACTAGATTCATGGCAGACTTATGCCTGGTGTGCATAAGTCTGTCCCAGATCCGGGGCATATAAATGAGATTTCAAAATAGTCTGCCCTGAATCTGAGGCAATATATTGCCCGGTGTGCAAAACCAGCGGGGAGGTTTTGTGTTAGTTAGCACAAAAGAATGTTTATTATTCTTGGATATTATTTTGAAGTTTGAGAATAAGTTTGTATCTTTGTCCCAGGATCAAGACAAACACCAATAATATGGCACGTCAGATAAGGAAGAAAAGCGGAACAGGCATTTACCACGTGATGCTCAGGGGCAGTTTGCACGCTCCTGGTTTTTGTTAATGTTTGTTATTTTTTTCGGTCTCTGAGCAGTATTTTGGTCATTTCCATATCATATTAAAAGAATAATATGTATTTTTGGAACAACAAACAATTATAATATAGCAAATATGAAAAAACTATTTACTTTGTTTGCAATGGCAATGATGACCATTGGCGCAAATGCTCAGACACTCATTGCTGAGAAGGACTTTACAGGCGGGTTTGAGGGTGACAACCCCTATACCTTTTTGGGGTTCCCTAACGTTGAAGGATCTGTCTCTTCTGATCCTGATGGTGTCGCCATCACCATTGGTTCGAAAAACCTTACATTTTGGGCCGCCAGTTTAACAATTTTTCCAGAGGACTCATTTAGTCTAAATCCGAAAGGTAACTACAAGGTTGTTGTTACCGCAAAATTTCCCACCGATGGAATGCTTGGAATTACCATAGATGAATTGTATGGTATGACTATGATGTCTTATTCCTCCGCATACGTAACAACTACTGGGGATTTTCAGGAGGTAGAAATTGAGGTTTCTGCTCTTGGTAATGATTTTGAAAGTAATGGTTGTGAAATGAAGTTCCATTGTGGTGAATTCCAAGGTACCACCATCCTGAAGAAAGTACAGATTTATGAAATGGAAGTAGGTGAAGAGAATATTGATGGTCTCACTTACTATATTGACAAAACAAACAAGACTGCAGCAGTTAAAAAGTCCTACCAGATTAATGAAATAGTAGAAATTCCTGCGACGATTACTCATAAAGGAGAAGAGTACACTGTTACCAAAATCTTGAATCGGGTTTTCGGCGGATGGAATGGCCTGACTTCTGTGATCATCCCTGACGGTGTGACATTTATAGGATATGGAGCATTCAATTCTTGTTATAATCTTCAAGAAATCACCATACCTGCTTCTGTGACAGTCATCAGCCAAGAGGCTATTGCATATTGTGACCGCCTGAATCGAGTAACAATTCTGGCAGAGACGCCGCCACTGATATATGAAAATGCCTTCTCCAACTACAATGCTATCCTGAAAGTGCCGGACGCTTCTATGGATGTGTATAAGTCCACACCACCTTGGAACAAATTCAGTGAGTTCGAATTGATGTCCAAACAGAAGTGCGCGACACCAAAAATCTGCGTGGAAGACGGGAAACTGAATTTCAGTTGCGACACGGAAGGTGTGGAATACCATTACGAGATATTCACCTCTATTAAGGGTGATGGTAACGGTATCAAACTGCCTAAAACATTTAATATTTCAGTTTACGCTTCGAAAGAAGGATGGTATGACTCTGTCGCAGAGACAGGAGAAGTACCTGTATCTGTTATTGCCGACGCTAACGGCGACGGTGTAGTGGATGCTGCCGACATCGTAAGGATTGTAAACATTATCATGGGGCAATAATTGCGATTTGAAAAGGCTGCTGTTCATGATATGTCTCATCTTGCTGCCACTGATGGCAGCAAGCGGCTATGCACAGGAAACGGGTGCAGGTCATCTGTATGCCATACTGGTCAATGGCGGTCGGAACCGTCTGACAAACCATGAGCGCTATTGGAACGATCTCGCCTTCCTCTATCGTACCCTGCGACAGACTTACCGTGTGCCGAAACGTAACATCATCGTCCTGATGAGCGATGGCGACATGCTTTACGAAGACATGCTGCGGGCTAACGAACGAGAATTCATCTCGTCACCTGTCGATCTTGATGGCGACGGACAGTCGGATGTCAATTATCCAGCGACGACAGAGATATTATCCAATGTACTGATCAATATGTCGAGGCGCTTGGGGGAGGACGATCATCTGTTTCTTTATATTATCGACCATGGCGGCACGGATGATGAAGATAGCGAGAATTCGTTTATCTGGCTTTGGAATGACGAAAGGATGGATGACTATACCTTGGCTGTACTGCTCGATTTCTTCCGTGTGGCATCTATCAATGTCCTGATGGGACAGTGCTACTCAGGCGGTTTTGTGGCAGACCTGATGCGTGAGGGTCGTATCATTGCCACAGCATGTAGCGGCAAAGAACAATCACTGAATTGTCCTGACCGTCCCTACGACGAGTTCGTCTATCACTGGACGTGTGCCGTCAATGGGGCTGATGAATATGGGAGACCTGTGAATGCCGATACCAATGGCGATGGGGAGGTGTCGATGCAGGAGGCCTTTCAGCATGCACAGAAGTATGACCGTATGCGTGAAACCCCACAATACGCCTCTTGGCCAGAACAACTTGGCGAGCAGTGGACCGTCTCGCGTGCTCTTGCTGGCTTGATGGGTGTCCATAATGTGGAGATGACAGAACAAGAGCCCATAGCAATATGGACGCTTTCAGGACAGCAAAGGAGTCAGGCTGACGGCCACGCCATCTATATCCAAAGACAAGGCGGAAAGACGAGGAAGATAGTACGATAGTTAGATAAGATACATAAATGGCAGAACAGAGTGTGAGGCAAATCGTGGAGCAGTGCCAACAGGGAGACCGGGAGGCCTTCGGACTGCTCTATACCACGATGTCCGACAGGTTGCGCCAAGTATGTCGACACTATGTGGCAGACGAGAACACCGTCAACGATTTGCTTCACGACTCGTTTATCCTGATCTTTAGTAAGATCAAGACCTTGAAAGACCCGTCGAAGGCTGAGGCGTGGATGCAGAAGGTCACGCAAAACCTATCGTTGATGTATCTGCAACAACATAAGCAGGGGTGCGCTATTCCTATCGACGAACTGAAAGAGCCGTTGGATGTTGACGCCCCATCGGTTTTACCCATCACCTACGACGAAATTATGAATCTCGTGGATGCCCTGCCCAATAGTTTGGGACGGGTGTTTCGTTTGTCGGTATTGGAAGGACTGAGCCATCAGGAGATTTCCGCCCTGCTTAACATCGATCCTCACACCTCTTCGGCACAACTCTTCCGTGCCAAGAAGATATTACGCCATTCGCTGGCTGTATTTCTGTTGGGCCTTCTGTGCGTTTCTCTACCATTAGGCTGGCACTGGATAAGTCAGCAAAAGACGACAAGCGAGTCAAAACCTGTGGCAAGTGCGACAAAGAACGACACCTCTCAATCCCAAGAGAGTTCTGTGTCTCCATTTAGTCCGTCCCGTACGGACTCTTCGTCCGTCCCGTGTGAACTTTTTGTCCGTCTTGTACAGACTAATAGCGGAACACGTTTACTTTCCGACACCTTGCCTCTGTTAACTGCCGAGATTGTAGAGCCTGATACCGTTAAGACTCAGGAAGAACAGAGACAGCAACCGACGCCTCTGCCAAAACCAGAAGAACGGATAGTAAAAGACAATGTCATAGAGATTTCCGTCAAGGCAACAAGCAACCATAAAGAATGGACAATGCAGTTGGCTTATAGTGGCTTCAACAGAGCACAGACGATTAACCTGCCATACGGCGAACCAGGTTGGAATGACCCAGAAATGGACACCATCACCCATCACCGGATGCCGCTGACCATTGCCCTGTCGGTAGATAAGATGCTGAACCGCCAACTCTCTATCGGCACTGGTCTACAATACACTCGACTCTACTCGGAAACACAGGAGGGGAACACTTATAGTTGGGTACAGAAAGTGCAGCGTCTGCAATATCTCGGCATCCCGCTGAGGCTGTCGTGGCATCCTCTCAGAACCAATCGTTGGCATCTTTACGGTACGGCTCAGGCTATGCTGGAACTGCCCCTGCACTCCACGCTACAAAGCAATACGATTGTGGGTGGGCAGCAGATAAAGGCTGAGGAGTTCCGACTGAGTCCTTCGGTACAGTGGTCGATAGGTACAGGAGTAGGTCTGGAATATCGACTGACACCAGTCATCGGCATCTATGCTGAACCCAGCCTACAATATTTCTTCAAGACAGGTGATGCACTTGACTCTTATCGCACGGCACACCCTGCTGCCTTCTCCGTACCTTTCGGAATTCGGCTACATTGGTAAAGTTTGTTAAATAATATGGTTCCTGTGCAGTCTTTTGGCGTTTCATGTATCATTTAAATAGGATAATGTGTATTTTTGCAACAGATATGAAATAAGGTGTATATTTGCAATAAAAGTGAATGAATATGAAAAAGTCTGTTTTGATTCAAGTAATCATAGGGATTGCGACAGTGATGCTGTTGGCATTGACCACGACATCATGTTCTGACGATGACGATAACAGGGATGAGAATTATATCGTAACCAACCCCGTTAAAAATGTTGGCGTGACCTATGCAGAACTCTCGGGCCAATTCTATCCTGACCGTCTGCCATCGG
>JAGCRH010000086.1 GCA_017964785.1 Prevotella sp. | reverse complement strand
CGCTCAAAATATCAAAATCTGCTGCAAAGTTATAAAAATCTCTTAATTCTTAATTCTTAATTCTCAATTATTTTGTACCTTTGCGCCAAAATTATGATGATAGACAAGAAAACGAGTCATAATCACTGGCGGTTGCCTGCTGAATGGGAGCCGCAGGAAGGTGTGCAGTTGACCTGGCCGCACGCCCGGACAGACTGGGCTCCGATGCTCGACGAGATTACGGCAGTCTATCATCAGATGGCCCGTGAGATAGCCGAGCGCGAACGCCTGATAGTGGTAGCCCCAGAGGATGCCGCCTACGATATGCTGCGCATTGTCTGCGACACCAACGACACCTGGGCCCGTGACCACGGTTTTATCTCTTTAGTTGATGATCAAGGTCACCATCGGCTGTTGGACTATTGCTTCAACGGCTGGGGCAAGAAGTTCGAGGCAAGCCTCGATAATGCCATCAACCGTCGGCTTTACGACCTTGGCGAGATCGCAGGCGAATACGTCGACTGCCTCGACTTCGTGTTGGAAGGCGGCTCCATCGAGAGCGACGGCAAAGGCACCATCTTTACCACGAGCCAATGCCTGTTGGCACCCCACCGTAATCAGCCCATGACAAAGGAACAGATTGAGGAACGGTTGAAACACGACCTCTGTGCCGAGCGCATTCTCTGGATAGACTACGGACATCTGACAGGCGACGATACTGACGGACATATCGATACCCTCGTACGCATCTGTCCCAACGACACCATCTTATACGTAGGCTGTGACGATCCTGAGGATGAGCAATACGAAGACCTCAAACGGATGGAAGCACAACTGCAAACCTTCCGTACGCTCGACGGCAAGCCCTATCGGCTTCGCAAACTGCCGATGCCTCACGCTATCTTTGATAGCGAAGACCGTCTGCCTGCCACCTATGCCAACTTCCTCGTCATCAACGGGGCTGTGCTCTGTCCTACATACGGACAACCCGACCTCGACAGCGAAGCCTTGCGCATCATTGCCGAAGCCTTCCCTGACAGGCAGATAATTGGTATCGACTGCCGCCCTGTCATCTGGCAGCACGGCTCGCTCCATTGTTGTACCATGCAGTTCCCGAAAAATTGAAGAATTGTAAAATTGAAAAATTGAAGTTTTTATGAAAGAACTGAAGATAGGATTCCTACAGCAGCACAACACTGCTGACACCAAAGACAATATCCTCCGTCTGTGTGAGGGTATCAGCGACCTCGCCAAACGGGGCGCACAACTCATCGTGCTCCAAGAACTGCACAACTCACTCTACTTCTGTCAGGTAGAGAATGTCAGTAACTTCGACCTGGCAGAGCCGATACCGGGGCATTCCACCAAAATCTTCGGCGATCTCGCCAAGCAGTTCGGGGTGGTTATCGTCACCTCGCTCTTCGAGAAACGGGCACCGGGGCTGTATCACAACACAGCCGTCGTCTTGGAGAAGGACGGCACCATCGCAGGCACTTACCGCAAGATGCACATTCCCGACGACCCTGCTTATTATGAGAAGTTCTATTTCACCCCAGGCGACTTGGGCTTCCACCCCATCGAGACCTCGGTGGGTCGGCTCGGTGTGATGGTATGCTGGGATCAGTGGTACCCTGAGGCAGCCCGTCTGATGGCGCTGCAAGGAGCCGACTTGCTCATCTACCCCACCGCTATCGGTTACGAGTCGAGCGATACGCCCGAGGAACAACAGCGTCAGCGCATGGCTTGGCAAACCGTTCAGCGTGGCCATGCCGTCGCCAATGGTCTGCCCGTCGTCACCGTCAACCGTGTAGGTCATGAGCCTGACCCCAGTGGTCAGACGAATGGCATCCAGTTTTGGGGCACTTCCTTCGTGGCTGGCCCTCAGGGTGAACTCCTCTACGAAGCCTCTACCGATGAGGAAGAGAGCATCATCGTAGAGATCGACCTCGACCACTCCGAACAGGTGCGCCGTTGGTGGCCCTTCTTCCGTGACCGTCGCATCGATGACTATACCGACCTCACCCGCAGATTTATCGATTGATCAACAAGCATCAGATATGAAAAAGATCATTTCCCTGGCCCTGATGGCCATGACCCTGTTGCCTGCAACAACTCTGGCACAGGAGGAACAAGATGCACCCGAGGTAGAATGGGTGGTTGAGATAGTAGAGGAGAGTGAGTTCAAGGCCTATGTTCAGGCCGACCTCGTCAGTCACTATATGTGGCGTGGAACCGATATGGGCGGTATCAGCATTCAGCCCGAGGCAGGCATCTCATGGAAGGGGCTCTCCCTCTCCGCTTTCGGCAATGCCGGCTTCGACAAAGAAGACCCACAGGAGTTCGATCTCACCCTCGGCTATGAGTACAAGGGTTTCAACATCGGCATCACGGACTACTGGGCCACTGGCGTTGACCCTGACGATCGTTATTTCTTCTATAAGGACAAAGAGACGGCCCACCAGTTCGAGGCCAACTTCGGTTATTCCGGCAAGTATTTCTCCTTGCAGGCCTATACCATGTTCTGGGGCAACGACTACAAGATCAACGGCGACCGTGCTTATTCCACCTACGTGGAACTCTCCGTGCCCTTCCGTGCCGGCGGTCTCGACTGGGATGCCCGCGTTGGCATCACGCCCTTCGAGAGTGCAGGTTATGCGACCACCAGTACCAAACAAAATAGTCTCGGCAAACAAATAACCGTCAAGGAGTCACATTACTTCTACGGTGAGGGCTTTGCCTGTAACATGGCCTCCATCCGTGCCACGAAGAATTTGCAGTACAAGAGCCTGCGCCTGCCCATCTTCGCCGAGATACACACTAATCCCTACTTGCAGAAGGCCAACTTCCTCGTAGGCATCAGTGTCATTGCATTCTAAAAACAACTAATATAATGAGTAATTTAAGATTTCAGGTTGTAGAGGAGGCCTTCAAGAAACAGGCCCTCGAGGTCAAGGCTCCTTCAGAGCGTCCGTCCGAGTATTTCGGCAAGTACGTGTTCAACCGTCAGAAGATGTATAAATACCTGCCGGCGGATATCTACGCCAAACTCATCGATGTCATCGACAACGGGGCTCGCCTCGACCGTTCGATTGCCGATGCGGTGGCAGCAGGCATGAAACAGTGGGCCCAGGAAATGGGTGCCACCCACTACACCCACTGGTTCCAGCCCCTCACCGAAGGTACGGCCGAGAAACACGACGCCTTCGTGGAGCACGACGGCAAGGGTGGAATGGTTGAGAATTTCAGCGGTAAACTGCTTGTCCAGCAGGAACCCGATGCCTCATCGTTCCCCAACGGCGGTATCCGCAACACGTTCGAGGCCCGCGGCTATTCTGCCTGGGACCCCACCTCGCCCGTCTTCATCATCGACGACACCCTCTGTATCCCTACCATTTTCATCGCTTATACCGGTGAGGCCCTCGACTACAAGGCTCCACTCTTAAGAGCCCTTCGTGCTGTCGACAAGGCCGCTACGGATGTCTGCCAGTACTTCTATAATGATGTGCATAAGGTACAGGTGAACCTCGGCTGGGAACAGGAATATTTCCTCGTCGACGAAGGTCTCTATTCCGCCCGTCCCGACCTGATGCTGACAGGTCGAACGCTGATGGGGCACGAAAGTGCCAAAAACCAGCAAATGGACGACCACTACTTCGGTACCATTCCCGACCGCGTACAGGCCTTTATGAAGGATTTGGAAATCCAGGCGCTCGAACTCTCCATCCCCTGTAAGACCCGCCACAATGAGGTGGCTCCCAACCAATTCGAGTTGGCACCCATCTTCGAGGAGTGCAACCTCGCCGTCGACCATAATATGCTGCTCATGTCGCTGATGAAGCGTGTGGCACGTAACCACGGTTTCCGGGTACTGCTCCACGAGAAGCCTTTCGACGGTATCAACGGCTCCGGCAAGCACAACAACTGGAGTCTCTCCACCGATACAGGCGTACTGCTGCATGCACCGGGCAAGACGGATGTTTCCAATCCTGAGACCACTGCCAACGAGACACTACGCTTCGTCACGTTTATCGTGGAGACGCTGATGGCCGTGTACAAACACAACGGACTGTTGAAAGCCTCTATCATGAGTGCAACCAATGCCCACCGTCTGGGCGGCAACGAGGCTCCTCCCGCCATCATATCCTCCTTCCTCGGCACCCAGTTGACGGAACTGTTGGACAAAATCGAGGAGTCGGATGCCAGCGAACTCTTCACCCTCAAGGGCAAGAAGGGCCTGGAGATCGACATTCCCCAGATTCCCGACCTCATCATCGACAATACCGACCGCAACCGCACGTCGCCCTTTGCCTTCACCGGCAACCGTTTCGAGTTCCGTGCGCCGGGCTCCAGCGTCAACTGTGCCTCGGCCATGATCGCCCTCAACGCGGCGATGGCAGAAGCCCTGACCTCGTTCAAGGAGCGCGTCGACCAAAAGATAAAGGAGTTCTCCACCCGTCCGGAATACACCTCAGGCACCGGTCATACGGCCAAGTTTCATGCCATTATCGAGGTACTCCGCGAAGATATCAAGACCTGCAAGCCCATCCGTTTCGACGGCAACGGCTACAGCGAAGAATGGGTCAAGGAAGCCGCCAGCCGAGGACTCGACGTAGAGAAGTCGTGCCCCGTCATCTTCGAGCACTACCTCGATAACAGTAGCGTCAATATGTTCGAGTCGACCAAGGTCATGAACCGCAATGAACT
>JAGCRH010000085.1 GCA_017964785.1 Prevotella sp. | reverse complement strand
TCCACCTCGACAAGGAGGTTTATAAAGGAGGCTCACTGCCTGAGCTGATCAATGGTGGTGCTCCCCAGGAAATCGGCAAGTTTAACACTAAGACGAAGTAAACGACTATGGCAAATGCAATTATGTTTACAATTCTCGCAGTCGTCATCCTTGGCTCAGCACTGCTGTGCGTGACGACGACGCGAATCATGCGGGCCGCAACATTCATGTTGTTCGTGCTCTTTGGTGTGGCAGGTATCTATTTCCTGCTCGACTACACCTTCCTGGGAGCCGCTCAGATTAGCGTATATGCCGGAGGCGTTACGATGATCTATGTGTTCGCCATTCAATTGGTGAGCAAGCGTACCCTTCAGGGTTTGGAGGAGCGTGTGAAGTCAAGTAAGATGATCGCCGGTGGTCTGGCAGCCTTTGCCGGACTGGTGGTGGTGAGTCTGATCCTGTTGAAGACAGGCTTCTACACGCAGGAGATCGCCAATGTAGAGGTGCCGATGAAGGAGATCGGTATGGCTCTCGTCGGTTCAGAGAAGTATCAGTATGTACTGCCTTTCGAGTTCATCTCAGTGTTCCTGCTGGCATGTATCATCGGAGGCTTGGTTGTTGCACGTAAAGAAAAGGAGGATAAGGTATGATACCCATTGAATGTTATTTCGCGCTGAGTGCGCTCCTGTTCTTTATCGGTGTCTACGGTTTTGTGACGCGCCGCAACCTGATTGCCATGCTCATCTCTGTGGAGTTGGTACTCAACGCTGTTGATATCAACTTTGCTGCCATCAACCGTCTGCTCTATCCCGACGGGATGGAAGGTATGTTTATGACACTCTTTGTGATCGGTGTTGCCGCTGCCGAAAGTGCTGTGGCCATCGCTATTATCATCAATGTCTATCGCAAGTTCAAGAGCGACAGCGTTGATGCCATCCAGAATATGAAACGATAGTGGTAAATTGAACATTGAACATTGAAAATTGAACATTATGTTTGAATATACAATTTTTATCATGCTTCTGCCGCTGCTGTCGTTCATCATTCTTGGACTGGCCGGCATGAAGATGCAGCACAAGGTGGCCGGACTCATCGGCACCTGTTCGTTGGGCATCGTCACGATACTCTCTTACCTCACTGCCTTCCAGTACTTCGGTATGGATCGCGTGAACGGGGTGTATCAGACGTTTGTGCCTTATAATTTCACGTGGTTGCCGCTTGGCAATCTGCACTTCGACCTCGGTATCCTGTTGGATCCCATCAGCGTGGTCATGCTGATTGTGATCTCAACGGTATCCCTGATGGTTCATATCTACTCATTCGGTTATATGCACGGCGAGAAGGGCTTCCAGCGTTACTACGCTTTCCTGAGCCTCTTCACGATGTCGATGCTGGGTCTGGTACTTGCCACCAACATCTTCCAGATGTATATGTTCTGGGAACTCGTAGGTGTCTCGTCCTACCTGCTCATCGGCTTCTACTATCCTCTGAAGCCTGCCATCGCTGCCTCTAAGAAGGCATTCATCGTGACCCGCTTTGCCGATATGTTCTTCCTCGTGGGTATCCTGACCTTCGGCTACTTCGTCGATTCGTTCAGTTTCTCATTCGCAGGTGATATCGTGATGGGGCAGGGGACGACACCTTTCATCCAGGGTAACATCGCCAAGGCCATTGCTGCCGGTGGTTTCATCATTCCTACCGCCCTGGTGCTGATGTTCATTGGTGGTGCCGGTAAGAGTGCTATGTTCCCGTTGCATATCTGGTTGCCCGACGCTATGGAGGGTCCGACACCAGTCTCTGCACTCATCCACGCTGCTACGATGGTGGTGGCCGGTGTGTTCCAGATCGCCCGTATGTTCCCCCTGTGGATACAATATGCGCCCGAGGCTATGTCGATTGTGGTCTGGGTGGGTGTGTTCACCGCTTTCTATGCCGCTGCTGTGGCTTGTGCCCAGAGCGACATCAAACGTGTGCTCGCCTTCTCGACGATCTCTCAGATTGCCTTTATGATGGTGGCACTCGGTGTCTGTCTGCCGGGTCATCACGGTGGTGTGATGGACAATCACGCCCAGTTGGGTTATATGGCTGGTATGTTCCATCTCTTTACGCATGCTATGTTCAAGGCTTGCCTGTTCCTCGGTGCCGGATGTATCATCCACGCCGTCCACAGCAACGAGATGTCTATGATGGGTGGTCTGCGCAAGTATATGCCGATAACCAACATCACGTTCCTCATCTCTTGTTTCGCCATTGCTGGTATTCCGTTCTTCTCGGGCTTCAGTTCGAAGGATGAGATTATCACAGCCTGCTTTGCCTACAGTCCTGTGGTGGGATGGATCATGACGGGTATTGCCGCCATGACGGCTTTCTACATGTTCCGTCTGTACTACGGTATCTTCTATGGAACAGAAAACGTAGAGGCCCACGAGCACCACACGCCCCACGAGGCTCCGCTGACGATGACCATTCCTCTGATTGTGCTCTGTGTGATTACCGTTGGTGTGGGTATCTACTCCACACTTGGTGGTTTCCTCGGTTGGGGTGGTTCTTTCGGCAGTTATGTCTCTGCAGAAGGTACAGACTACACCATCCACTTCGACACGGCGATTGCCACTACGAGTACGGTTATTGCCATCCTGAGCATCTGTCTCGCCACCTATATATATAAAGGTGAGAGCCAGCCTATCGCTGATCGTCTGTACAAGCAGTTCCCCAAACTGCATCGTGCAGCCTACAAGCGTTTTTATCAGGACGAGATTTGGCAGTATGTCACGCATCGTATCATCTTCCGTTGCATCTCAACACCCATCGCCTGGTTCGACCGTCACATTGTCGATGGTACGTTCAACTTCATGGCTTGGGGTGCCAACGAGGCCGGTGAGTCTATCCGCAGTTGGCAGAGTGGTGATGTCCGTCAGTATGCCGTCTGGTTCCTCACGGGTTCTGTTGCTTTAACGTTAATCCTTTTATGCATCTAAAGATATGAGTATATTAAGTGTTTTCGTAATAATTCCCGCCCTGATGCTGTTGGGATTGTGGCTTGCCAAGAATCTCAATCAGGTGCGTGGTGTGATGGTGACAGGTGCTTCGTGTCTGCTGGCCCTCTCTATCTGGTTGACCATCTATTTTGTCCAGGAGCGTGCAGCCGGTAATACCGCCGAGATGCTGCTCACCTATAGTGTACCCTGGTTCAAACCCCTGAATATCGCCTATAGCGTTGGTGTCGACGGTATCTCTGTCGTGATGCTGCTCCTGTCGAGCATCATCGTGTTCACGGGTACCTTTGCCTCGTGGCAGTTGAAGCCGCTCACCAAGGAGTATTTCCTTTGGTTCACCCTGCTCTCAACGGGTGTGTTCGGCTTCTTCATCTCTACCGACCTCTTCACGATGTTTATGTTCTACGAGGTGGCGCTGATCCCGATGTACCTGTTGATTGGTGTCTGGGGCTCTGGTCATAAGGAGTACTCCGCCATGAAACTGACCCTGATGCTGATGGGAGGCTCGGCCCTGCTGATCCTCGGTCTGCTGGGTATCTATTTCTACAACGGCATCTACAGTGGTTCTTACACATTCGAACTGACCACGATTGCCGCCAACCACTGCATTCCTGGTGATATCCAGAACGTGTTCTTCCCCTTCATCTTCATCGGATTTGGTGTGCTGGGAGCCCTGTTCCCGTTCCACACATGGTCTCCCGATGGTCACGCCTCTGCACCTACGGCTGTGTCGATGCTGCATGCTGGTGTGCTGATGAAACTCGGAGGCTATGGCTGTTTCCGTGTGGCGATGTATCTGTTGCCGGAGGCTGCCCAGGATCTCTCTTGGATCTTCCTGATCCTCACCACGATCTCAGTGGTCTATGGTGCCCTGAGTGCCTGTGTACAGACCGACCTGAAGTATATCAACGCCTACTCGTCCGTGTCGCACTGCGGACTGGTGCTCTTCGCCCTGCTGATGATGAGTCAGACGGCTGTGACGGGTGCCGTGCTGCAGATGCTCTCTCACGGTCTGATGACGGCCCTCTTCTTTGCCCTGATTGGTATGATCTATGGCCGTACCCACACCCGTGACATCCGCGAGTTGGCCGGTCTGATGAAGATCATGCCTTTCCTCGCTGTGGGTTATGTGATTGCCGGTCTTGCCAACCTCGGTTTGCCGGGCTTCTCTGGTTTCATCGCTGAGATGACCATCTTCGTGGGTGCCTTCGGTGCCGAGCCTCTGAGTGGCGACCCGAACACGTCGTTCCGCATGGTGGCTACCATCATCGCCTGTATGTCGATTGTCGTCACGGCAGTCTATATCCTGCGCGTGGTCGGTAAGATCCTGTATGGCGAGGTGGAGAACAAGCACTTCCTCGAACTTACCGATGCGACATGGGATGAGCGCGTCGCCGTGATCTGCCTCATCTTCTGTGTGGCTGGTCTGGGTTGTATGCCGTTCTTCTTTAGCGATATGATCTCGCCTGCCGCCGGTAGTATTCTTCAGTCAATAGGTGTCATGTAAAGAAAGGAGGACAAAGATATGAATTACGGACAATTCTTCAATATGTTGCCAGAGTGTTTTCTGGTTCTCGCATTGATTGGCGTGTTTGCATTGGATTTCTGTTACTCAAAGAACAGTGAGACTCGCAAGGGGTTTGGTCTTACGGTAGCCCTCTTGCTGGTGGCTGTTATCGGCGTCACTGTTAGTGTGCTCCGACAGGGTGAGACGGTTACTGCCTTTGGCGGACTGTATGTGGCTTCTCCAGCCGTGGGCGTGATGAAAATCATTCTCGCTTTCGGTACGATTATCGTCGCTATCATGTCGCAGTCGTGGGTAGAGACCCGTCAGCGCATCGCCGGTGAGTTCTATATGCTCATCCTGAGCACCTTGCTGGGTATGTTTGTGATGATGTCATCCGGCAACTTCCTGCTGTTCTTCCTCGGTCTCGAGATGGCTTCTGTGCCTCTGGCTTGTATGGTGGCCTTCGATAAGAATAGGAACAGTGCCGAGGGTGCCGCCAAGTACATCCTTGTGGCTACTTTCTCCAGTGGTGTGATGCTCTTCGGTATCTCGTTCATCTATGCCGCTACGGGTACACTCTATTTTGACGATGTGGCCGCCCAACTCTATGCAGAGCCCCTGACCATCATGGGTCTTGTGTTCTTCTTCAGTGGTCTCGGCTTCAAGATCTCCCTCGTGCCCTTCCACTTCTGGACGGCTGACACCTATCAGGGTGCGCCGACGCCTGTCACGGGTTATCTGAGCGTCATCTCGAAGGGTGCTGCCGCCATCACACTGTGCATCATCCTGATGAAGGTGTTCCAGCCGCTGCTTGAGTACTGGGACTATATGCTCTATATCGTCATCGTACTCTCCATCACGGTGGCCAACCTGTTTGCCATCCGTCAGAGCGAACTCAAACGGTTCATGGCGTTCTCGAGTATCTCACAGGCCGGTTATATCATGCTAGCCGTCGTGGGTAACAACCAACTCGGTGTGGCTGCGCTGACCTACTATGTGCTCGTCTATATCGTCGCTAACATGGCTGTCTTCACCGTCATCAACGTGGTGGAGCGGAATAACAACGGGCGCACGGATATGGCTGCCTACAATGGTTTCTACCAGACCAATCCCAAGTTGTCGTTCCTGATGACGCTGGCACTGTTCTCGTTGGCTGGTATTCCGCCGTTCGCCGGTATGTTCTCGAAGTTCTTTGTCTTCATGGCTGGCGTACAGAACGGTGATCCGATGGCTTACTTTGTCGTCTTCATCGCTTTGGTGAACACGGTCGTGTCACTCTACTACTACCTGCTCATCGTGAAGGCTATGTACATCACGAAGACCGACGAGCCGTTGCCTGCCTTCCAGAGCGACGAATGCACGAAGATCGCCCTCGGCATCTGCACCGCAGGCATCGCCCTCTTCGGCGTCGTCTCCTGCATCTACGAGTGGATTGCTTCCGCCGGGCTGTAACAGAGGGACGGTTCTTTTGTTATAATAATCCCTGAGTCTTGATGGGCTCAGGGATTATTTTTGTTTTCTAATTTCGGCAGATAATAGAAAAACCTATGCCAGTAAGTCTTTCGATTTGACGGATACTGGCTCCATATTCTCGTGCAAGTCTGATGGCTTCCTTTTGTTTCTCCTTACTCAAAAGAAGAATATCCTGAACGTGCCTCAATCCTAACTCGGATATTAAGAATTGACAAACTTCCTCATCTGTCCTTCTACGCCTTTCATTATCTATGTCAAGCACACAAACCGTTTTTGGAAGTGGCTCAAACACCAAACCCTTCAAATCCTCAAAAGGCATACGACTAATAATTGGTTTTATATTACAGATGCGAGGAATCCCTTCATATTCACGCCAACTACTCCAACAGAATTGATCGACCTCTTTAACTAATCCTGCTTTAATGGGATTCTGATGAATATATCGCAACAGCGTGAAGAAATAGGCGTTATCGTTGACCGGCTCGCTTCGAAACCTATCCTGAAATACTGGTCCCAAGTGCTGGTACTTCTTGTTATAATGCCAGGCATACGCCACACCTATACTTTTCATCACTGAGGCAAGTGTTTCCCCATTTTCTCTCAGTAGAAGATGAACGTGGTTTGGCATCAGACAATAAGCATATATCACGCAGTGAGGCGGCATGGGCTGATGACGCTCGTCTTCCGGATGGGCTTGTTTCCTTAGCAGTTCAAGAAATGTCTCATAATCATTTACGTCGTAGAAGATAATCTGACGATTGATACCCCTGAGCATCACATGATAGATGCCCGTTCCGCTGTTTTCTCTTGATTTTCTTGGCATACGCATTAAATTTACGAATTAACGCTGCAAAAGTACAAAGAAAAAACGAGCCGGCCAAGACTTTTCCTAAAAATCTAACAAAAGAACCGTCCCTCTGTTACCTCGAACTCTCTTCAAGCGAATTTCGGAAATGGCTCGCCAAAACCTGGGCCCACGATCAGAATATGAACGTGAAAATGATTCCGATAACGATCCAGAAATAAAGACCTCCTATTGTGAGTCTTTAAAGGGATACAAAACAATAGTGATGGGCATATCGAATTAACCCTATTTCAACTTCCAATTTCTCCAATCTGTTGCAGCACCAGATGGGAGATGCTAATGGTGTCTGCATCTTGCCATTGATGACAATGCTTTGCTTTTTCACTTCGGTTGTAACATAGTTCGCAAGTTCTCCAAAAGTTACATTACCTTTTGTTTCTTGCAGTTTCTTTGGAAAAAAATAAGTAAACATACCATGTCCTTTCTCCTTATCATGTACCAAACATATACCTAATCATATACCTTTGTGGGTATAGGTACATGTTGAGGTACATGATAGGTATATGATGGGTATATGGTAAAGTAACATATACCTTTCCTCAAACCCTGATATACAGAGGATTTCAGACGAGCCAAGGTATATGTTTGACAGAATTCGGCAGTTCTATAATATTTAACGCTGCAATATTTATAGTTTGACCCAGTACGCCTACTGGCGCACTCCAGTACGCCCCTATCCGCACTCGAGTGCGCAGCCTACGTACTAAGACAAAAAGATGTTCCTTTACGGTTGTTAGGATATAGGAAAGAGGGAAAAGGAATGTTGCTTACAGGGGTAAAGTGCCGTGGGAACTGGGAGAAAGGACGTTCCTTTCAAATCAGCAGCGGGCGTGTCTTTTATCAGCAGCGTACGGGGACATAATCAGCAGCGATCGCTGCGTACCGAGAAATAACAAAAGAACCGTCCCTCTGTGACAGAACATGGCATTCTTGAAACGGCATGATTTGTCCGGATTTCCGGACAATTCATTTTTAATTTCCGATGGTATGAGCGGATTTTGTGACATCGTGCTCCTGAATTGGAACAGTCAGTCTGAAATTCCAAACACAACGCTTTATGTCTACAAAAGTCTGCCTGAAATTTGAAACATATCGTTTCAGAATTGTAGAAGTCTGCCCCAAATCTGAGACATAACATTGCCCGGGGTGCAAAAGTCTGTCCGAAAACTGGGGCATAATATTTCCTGGTGTGCAATGACAATGTAAAATTCCGGCATAATATTGCCAGGTGTGTAATATGAACGCCCGAAATCCGGGACACGAAAATGCCTGGTGTGCAAAACACTGTCTGAAATCTGGGGCATCACATTGCACAGGTGGTAATGACAGTGTCAAAACTGGGACAGATTATTGCACGGTGTGCAATGGCTTGTACGGAATTCAGGGCATATAACTGAGATTCCAAAATGGTTCGCCCTGATTCTATGGCAATATATTGCCCGGTTGGCAAAACCTTCCCCCGTATAACAAAAGAACCGTCCCTCTGTTACGTTATTGGTCTTTCAACTGTTTGCGGTACTCGGAGGGGGAGACGCCGAAGTTCTCGCGGACATACTTACCGAAGAAGGATAGGTTGCAGAAACCCAGTTTCATGGCTATCTCCTTGATGGTGAGGTTGGAGTTGAGCAGATAGTAGCGCACATCGTTCTGCACATACTCACTGATCCAGTCGTAGGCCGTCTTCTTGCTGACATCACGGCATACCATCGTCAGATAACGTGGTGAGACGCAGAGTTTGTCGGCATAGTGGGCGAGGGGCTTTTTCTTAATTTCACTCGATGACAATAGGGTGATGAAATTATCGAAAAGGATCCTCCGCTGGTTGGTCTCCTGTGACGACTCAATCTTCAACTGCTGGGTCAGAGCACGGCTGATGCCATAGAGGAACACGCGGACAATGGCATGGACAATCTCTTTCTGGAAGGCACCAGTCTTCTCTTGGATATTAAACATCAGCAGTGCAAACAAGTGCCCCCGGAGTTGCGTGTCGATGGGAGTCAGATGCAGCAGATTGTGCTTATCGAGGAAGAGACTCTTGTTCCAGAGCGGTTGGTTGGGGTAGAGCATGGACATCATCAGTGCCTTTGTGATGCATAGTAGTTTACAGTCCAGATCCTTGCTCATGACAAAGTTATCATAGATGGCATTCGGGTGACCGATGAAGATATCGTCTTTGCCGATGGTGTATTCGTGGCCATCCATGTCGAAGGTGAATTCTCCTTCGAAGCAGACGGCAACAAAAACCATGTCCAACTGTGTCGGATGCATGTGTGGATGGAACCTCAGGTGATTAATGATAGTCAAGTCCCCGTCTCTGTAATCAGGCTCCTGAAAGTTGTGTTCTGTTAAGCCGACGTACGGTGTGATGTTATTTAGGCTGTTATTCATATTGCAAATATCGGAAGTTTTTGGGAGAAAACAGCCTATTTTTGCAAAAAACGAACACTATATGTATGCACATTTCTTTTTTTGAACACTTTTATTCTTTATTTGAACAGTCTTTGCAAGAATGCGGGGGTATATCCGTGCTGACTATTCGCTACTTCTTCAGGGGTTCCTGTCGAGAGAACCAGTCCGCCCTTCCTGCCACCTTCTGGCCCCATGTCGATGATATGGTCGGCCAGTTTGATGACATCCAGATTGTGTTCGATGACGATGACGGTATTGCCTCTGTCAACCAGTTTCTGGAGAACGTCCATGAGGATTCGGATGTCCTCGAAGTGTAGGCCAGTGGTTGGCTCGTCGAGGATATAGAGGGTCTTGCCGGTGTCTTTCTTCGAGAGTTCGGTGGCCAGTTTGACACGCTGGCTTTCTCCGCCGGAGAGGGTGGTAGAAGGTTGACCAAGTTTGATATAACCTAGTCCTACGTCCTGAATAGTCTTAATCTTACGGAGGATATCGGGTACGTTTTCGAAGAACTCGACGGCCTGGTTGATAGTCATATCAAGCACATCGGCAATGGACTTGCCCTTGTATCTTACTTCGAGAGTCTCACGGTTATAGCGTTTGCCGTGACAGACCTCGCAGGGTACCTGAATATCGGGCAGGAAGTTCATCTCGATAGTCTTATAGCCATTGCCGCCACATGCCTCGCAGCGGCCTCCCTTCACATTGAAGGAGAAGCGTCCTGGCTTGTAGCCGCGTATCTTCGCTTCGGGCAGGTTGACGAAGAGGCTGCGGATATCGGAGAAGACACCCGTATAGGTGGCAGGGTTGGAGCGGGGCGTGCGTCCCAAGGGCGACTGGTCGACATCCACCACCTTATCTATATATTGCAGGCCATCGATACTGTCGTAGGGCATGGGCTTTTTCAGCGAACGGTAGAAATGATGGCTGAGGATGGGTTGCAGGGTCTCGTTGATGAGGGTGGACTTGCCTGAGCCACTGACACCCGTGACAACGATGAGTTTACCGAGTGGGAACTCCACGTCGATGTGTTTGAGGTTGTTGCCGGAGCAGCCTTTTAAAACCAGGCTGTTGCCGGAGCCTTGACGCCTTTCCTTAGGGATATCGATGGTCAGTTGTCCATTTAGGTACCGGGCAGTGATGGTGTCGGTCTTCAGCATCTCTTTCGGGGTGCCTTGGAAGACCACCTCGCCGCCTTTGCGTCCAGCCTTCGGACCGATATCCACGATATAGTCGGCATTGAGCATCATGTCCTGGTCGTGCTCCACGACGATGACGGTGTTACCCAGGTCACGCAGT
>JAGCRH010000084.1 GCA_017964785.1 Prevotella sp. | reverse complement strand
CCGCGTGCCGGTCTTACACATCTCGAACTGCTCCTCAGGCAGTTCCCGTCCGCAATTCTTACACACCATAGTTCCGGAACGCTTGATGTCTGTTCTCCTTCGGGTCGAGGCACACCGAGCAGTGCAGCCACATCGCCCCCTGACGGTTGTACTCGAACAGGAGTTGGTCGTAGTCCACGTTCTTGCGGATGAAGTCGAAGTACTCCAGTCCAATCTCCCGGTTGGCCACGCGGATGTCCATCGCCTCGCCGGAGAGGTGCTTCGAGTTGCCCACGCCGTGGACGCCCTCGTTGACCGCCGCCGACCGGAACCCGCTGTTGATGTGTATCGGCCCGAACACCTCCCTTAGCGGCTCGCCCAGTTTCCAGCAGAGGTTGATCAGCCCCGCCAGTTGCAGTTCGTCGGGCGTGTTGTCCTCCCCGTGCTTCTCCGCCCAGTCGGAACGGGTCATCTCCTCATAACTGAAATGCGGACTCAGCATAAAATTCTGTCTCTTGCTCATAACTTTTACTTTTTTACCTTTTTACTTTTTTACCTTTAAAACATCAGCGCGTTGACGGTGCAAAGTTACGACTGGCAGGCAAAAAAGAAGCCCTGCCGCCCGCACAAACTACGGATGACAGGGATAGTGGCCTTTTCTCAGGGATGGTTCAGGGATTTCGCAGGGATAGTCTCAGGATTTCCCGCAGTTCCTGGTTCCAGAGACTGATGCGGCTGAAGGCGGAACGACTCTGATTACCCCTGATGCTGTCGCGGTAGGCCTGCTCGTCCCACAGCGTCGAGGGTGTCTCTCCCAGATAACCGCTACGGTAGTCGCCGATGCTGTCGGCGGTACACATCTTCGGGGCATCGGGATACCAGACAAACATCTGCCGTGCAAAGTCGGTGAGAGTAGTGCGCTCCAGCAGCCGCATCTCGTAGAGGGTCTTCCATAGCGAGAACCACTCATAAGCAAAGCGTATCTGACTGACGAAGCGCGTGGCGAGCATGTCTCGCAGTCGCAGGAAGTCGACAGGCCGTCCATTGTGGAATCGCTTGAAGATATGGTTGACAGGCTGTTGCCTTACACCGTCGTCCGTGTTGGGGATGCCCAAGAAACGGTAGATATCATGCTGTCTCTCACAGATGCTGCTGAACTGTTTTCTCTCCTCGGAGCGAAGGTCGTTCAGCATAACCGTCACTCCGTCTATCGCATTTAGGATATCATCAAGGGTGGTCATAGTGTTAAAATTAAAGTTAGGGGAATCAGTGCCACCCGCCGACGGGGGTGGCACTGGAAGCGTTGCCTCTCAGAGAGGCGGTGGGGGCAGGCCGTCCTTAGTCGTCCTCGACGGTGATCTCATACTGTTCGATCACGCCGTCAACCGTCGAAAGGGTCAGGAGGTACGTCCCCACGGGGAGGTAATCAATACAATCTGTGTAACTCTGACCAATACCCAGCGAAACAGTAGTGTTCAGATAAGTCACACTATTGTCCGTGATTGTGATGTTCAGACCCGTAATAGCATCATTCGGGGAAATCACTAAATCACCAGACTCGGAATCCACATAGACATCAATACAATTCAAATAAGGATTCCTTGTGGGCACTTGAAGACTACCAAGGCGTTCGCGATGATACTTCTTTGAATATACACCCGATGGAATTAACAACATTCCCATCAATAAAAACATTACAATTTTCTTCATATTACTAATTTTTGAAATTTGACGCTGCAAAATTAATATGAGAATCTTGCTTTTACAATCATTTGGGGTTTCTTTGCAATTTTGGCATAACATACTGATAATAAGCGCACAAGAAGACTTTTTCTTGAAAACGGGGCCTTCCCAGAAACCCTCATTTCATGCACATATAATTATTTGGAGGAAATAAATCAAAAAAACATTGCGAAAAACTTGCGATAATGAATATTTTTCCATACTTTTGCACAATGATGAAAAAAACAATTTATACAATTGCAATACTCACTTTGTTTACTGCATGTACGCACAAAGAGGTATCTGAAAGACTCGACGAAGTCGATTCTTTAGTGATTGCAGAGAAATACGATTCCGCTTATACAGTCTTATCGGAGATTATGGAATCCTCGATAACAGAGCCTTCAGACAAGGCTCATTATTATCTTTTGCAGACACAGACAGGCTATCTGGTCAACCAGCCGCTGTCATCAGACTCGCTGCTTGATTTGGCTATTGCATATTTTAAGCAGCACAAGGATTATGACAAGTTAGCAGACGGCTATTATTACAAGTCGAACAGGGATTTGATAGCAGGTAACTATTCTAAAGCCATCTGGTACTGCAAGGAAGCGGAACAACTGGCACAAGACATTCCTCAGCAATACAAAATTGCAGAGCGCATAACTTTTCTCAATGAATTAAGCGGTAATTACACCCTACAACTCGACTATGCGAGAAAGTCATTAAGATTAGCCATACTGGCTGACAAAAAGAGTTGGATAGCATATTCATACGGTAACATCGGTATAGCCTTTTCTAACCTTGACAATTATGACAGTGCCTATTACTATATTGACAGGACTATACCTTATATAAAATATATAGATGATAATAACAAGCCCATTTTCTTAGCAAATATGGGTATGTTATATAAAGTAGATTCTCCAGGAAAGGCCAAGGATCTCTTCAAAAAGGCTCTGACATATAAAGAAACAACGCTGGCCCTGGAAAATCTTGCCGATGTCTACTATACGGAGGGGAAACAGGAGGAAGCATACAAACTTTGGAAGAAAGCCCTCACTATTGATGACGGCGACTATAAGGACAATCTCATCCATAGCATCCTGTCGTATGACATTGAGCATGGCCATGTCGAAAAGGTTTGTGACAATGTTGATGAGATCATCCACATCAAGGACAGTATGCTCCATAAACTGAAAAACGACACTATCAAAGACTTGCAACTGCGATTTGACCATGAGGTGGCAATGCGAAAGCAGGAACAGGTCACCAGTTATTGGAGGATTGGCGGTCTTGTTGCCGCAGTCTTACTTCTGCTGTTGGTAATCTATACCCTTTGGAAACGGAGCAGGACAAAAGAAAAAATGCATGATGTACAGATGCAGATTAGTGACTACATGAGTCAAATCCGTGAATTGGAGGCTTCAAAGGAAGATGCAAGTGCAACTATCAAGGAACTGAATAAGAAAATAAAGAATATACTGGAAGAGAAGTCACCACAATTATTACGGGGACAGATGCTCTATGAACAAATTAAGGAGGGACAGTTAAAATCCTTCTATGGATGGACAAAAAAAGACATAAAACTATTCGTGCAGTTCTATAAAGTTATGGACTACAGGACCGTTCATAACATTATAAGTGCCAAAAGGGCCGAGCCCATAACCGATCACCGTCTTTTTTATCTGCTACTCAAACACATGGGAAAGACCGATGCCCGGATTAAAGAAATGTTCAGTATCTCTGATACTGCGATAAAAGTATTAAAAAGCAGAACCAGAGAGATAGAATAATTATCTACTGACATCTCTTCTTCATGTTTTCTATATGGGAAAGGCATGTTTCACTGGAAGAAGTGATGATGTCGGCGATGATGTCAAGTTGCCGCCTGAAAGACTGTAGTTCCCCATCCCTATTGGAAGACAAAAGCCTGTCGCTATCAGCATCGAAATCAGGAGCGAACAAATAGTCCAGACTTATTTTCCCCTGATAGTAATAGAGAATTGCCAGCAAGGCAGAAGCATATATCTCCTCCCCGTTCTCCAGCCGTGACATAGCGGACTGCGTAAGGTTTGTAGCCTCCGCCAATTGCTTCTGCGTAATTCCAAGTCGCTTCCGAATCTGCCGAAGCCTCTCACCAAGGATCTTTGCGTCCATCTCTGTTCATGTTAAATAAAACACTGGTAGAACAAATAGAATAGAAAATAGGCGCAAGCAAGTTGTACCATTTCCAATTCTTAGGTTTTCGGCAACCTCCAAGTTGACAAATGGACAACTGCCTACGCCCTATGATAGATGTCAGATGACAACATACCACGGACATAAGCATTTTTCTGTCCATTATCCACAACTTGGTAGTTATTTGCCGAAATTCAAGAATTTGGATAATATCCTTCTAAATGCTCTGTCGTCATGGCCCTTCCCAATGGAGGGGCTGATAACGATTGCAAAAATACAAAAACAATTGCAACCAACAAAAGTTATTAGCGTATTTTAAGGTTTTGAGTGGAGGTAAAAGCAACAGAAAAAGCGAGAAAAGGTTTCTCGCAAGAGAAGGCAATCAATCCCAATGGAATTTAAATCTCTATATATCAGGACAATACGAACAACCTTACAAGAAACTAAGATTCCTTGTTTCATAATAACATTTTTCATAATTTTGCCGCCGAATAATTTTAAAACCCATAATTATGAAAAGAAGTCTATTATTAATCAGTCTATGCGCACTGGCACTCTCGGCAAGTGCACAGAACACGGCCCTTAAGGTTCAGAGCAACGGTAAGATTGCCATCCAGACAAATAGCACGGCATTGTCACCCATAGCCAT
>JAGCRH010000083.1 GCA_017964785.1 Prevotella sp. | reverse complement strand
TTCAGTTTCCTATGATTTCTAAATCTTTCTATTGATGTCATCTTCTTAAATCCAAGCCCATCCTGAAGCGCAAAAATCCCGAGATCACTCTCGGGATTTTTTCATGATGGTTGTGGTAGGCTTGTTTAAGCGTCAATATTTGCGTAAGTGGCGTTCTTCTCAATAAACTGGCGACGGGGTTCCACGTCGTCGCCCATCAGCATGGAGAAGATCTCATCAGCCTCAGCGGCATTCTCGATGGTCACCTGTTTCAGCAGGCGGTTCTCAGGATTCATGGTGGTCTCCCACAACTGCTCGGGGTTCATCTCACCCAGACCTTTGTAGCGCTGCGTATGCAGGGCTGTGGCGTTCTCGTCGCCTGCCACGTACTTGTCGATGAAGGCCTGGCGCTGCTGCTCAGTGTAGCAGTACTCAGAGAACTTCTTGTACGTACACTTATAGAGTGGGGGCGTGGCGATATACAGGTGACCGCCCTGGATGACCTGCGGCATGAAACGGTAGAAGAGCGTCATGATCAGCGTGTCGATGTGCGAGCCATCGACGTCGGCATCGGTCATGATGATGATCTTGTCGTAGCGCAGTTTGTCGATGTTGGCCTCACGATCGCCTTCTCCTTCGACACCGAAGCGCACGCCGATACTCTGAATGATATTCATCACCGACTCGGCCTCGAACACACGGTGCCACTGTACTTTCTCTACGTTCAGAATCTTTCCGCGCAATGGTAGGATGGCCTGGAAATGACGGTCACGGCCCTGTTTGGCAGAGCCACCGGCAGAGTCACCCTCGACGAGGAATATCTCACAGACCTTCGGGTCTTTCTCAGAGCAGTCGGCGAGTTTGCCGGGCAGACCACCTCCTGTCATCGGGTTCTTGCGCTGCACGCTCTCACGGGCCTTGCGGGCGGCGATACGGGCTGTGGCGGCGAGAACGACCTTGTCGCAGATCATCTTGGCCTCCTTGGGGTGTTCTTCCAGATAGTTGGCCAGCGCTTCGCCTACGGCCTGCTGGACGGCTCCAGCGACCTCTGAGTTGCCGAGTTTGGTCTTGGTCTGTCCCTCGAACTGCGGCTCGGCCACCTTGATGCTGATCACGGCGGTAAGGCCCTCGCGGAAGTCCTCTGGGGCAATCTCGATCTTCGCCTTCTCGATCTGCTTGGAAATCTGCGGGTCATTGTCCGCATATTTCTTTAAGGTACGGGTGAGGGCAGCACGGAAACCGGCCAGGTGGGTACCTCCCTCAATCGTATTGATATTGTTCACGTACGAGTGGATGTTTTCCGAGTAGTCGGTGTTATACATCACGGCCACTTCGATGGGGATGCCCTGCTTCTCGGTCTTCAGGTAGATGACATCATCCACGAGGTGTGTGCGATGACGGTCCACGTAGCGCACGAACTCCTTCAGGCCGTCCTTGGCGTGGAATACCTCAGGCTCCTTCAGATTGCCCTCCTCATCAGGACGCAAATCAGTGAGCGTGATGGTGATGCCGGCATTCAGGTAGGCCAACTCACGCATACGACGGGCGATGATGTCGTATTTGTATTCCGTGGTGGTGAAGATAGTACCATCGGGCCAGAACTGCTGACGGGTACCGGTCTTATCGGTATCACCCACGATCTTCACATCGTAGAGGGGCTTGCCTTTCTCGTATTCCTGCTGGTAGATATGGCCGTTGCGGAACACCTGCGACAGCATACGGGTGGAGAGGGCGTTCACACAACTGACACCCACACCATGCAGACCGCCAGAGACCTTATACGAGCCCTTGTCGAACTTACCACCGGCATGGAGCACCGTCATCACGACCTCCAAGGCACTCTTGTGCATCTTCTCGTGCTCATCGACGGGGATACCGCGACCGTTGTCCATGACGGTGATGGAGTTGTCTTCATTGATGGTTACCTCGATATGTGTGCAGAATCCTGCCATCGCCTCGTCGATAGAGTTGTCGACGGTCTCGTTGACCAGATGGTGGAGTCCTTTCTCACTGATGTCACCGATATACATGGCAGGGCGCTTGCGCACAGCCTCCAAACCTTCGAGCACTTGGATGTTACTCGCGGAATAGTTTTGTTCCTGATTCAGTTGTTCGTCTGTCATTTTATTCTAATTCTTCTAATTTTCCGTGCAAAGGTACGAAAAAAAAATCAGATAAACTATGTTTATCTGCTAAAAAACAATAAAAAAAGAAAACCGCAACCCTGAGAGGACTGCGGCTTCCTATTGTAATGGTTGCTTTTTACAATTTGTTGATGTGTTGTGCAAGGCTTGACTTGAGGTTGGCGGCCTTGTTCTTGTGGATGATGTTCGTCTTAGCCAGTTTGTCGAGCATCTTCTGCACCTTCGGGTACAGAGCGACAGCCTCTTCCTTGTTGGTCATAGCACGCAGTTTGCGCACAGCGTTACGCATTGTCTTTGCGTAGTAGTGGTTGTGAAGTGCCCTCTTTTCAGTCTGGCGGATTCTCTTCACGGATGATTTGTGATTTGCCATTTTTAATTTTAAATTGTTAATTGTTAATATTAAAGCTTATGGGTCTTACATCGTTGCCGACTGCCCTGGGCAGCCCTTTGCAGGGCTTCCGTCACCTTATCCCGGCAGACCGGTAGCACTTTGGCTGTGCAGATGGCGGATTTAAAGTTTTTTGGTAGTCCCTAGGAGAGTCGAACTCCTCTTTAGAGAATGAAAATCTCTCGTCCTAACCGATAGACGAAGGGACCGTCGTCATTTTTTGCGGGTGCAAAGGTACTGCTATTTTTTGAATCCACCAAATTTTCTTAAAAAAAAATGCCTCGACCCCTCAACTTTTCACTTTTCACCATTCACTTTTCACTTCTTTTTCGTAACTTTGCAGCCGTATGTTGACAAAGACACAAGCCATTGTGCTCCATACCATCAAGTACGGTGAAACACGACTGATTGTCGAAATGTTCACTCGCCAGAACGGTAGACTCTCGTTTATCGTCAGTCTGCCTAAATCGCCGAAGGCAAGGGTCAAGAAACAGTATTTCCAGCCCCTGACGATGTTGGATATAGAGGCCGATGTGCGTCCGAAGGTGCAATTACAGAAGGTTAGGGATGTGCGATTGTCAGTACCCTTTGCCACCATCCCCTTCGATCCGCACAAACTCTCCATCTCGTTGTTTATTGCTGAGTTCCTGTATCATGCCCTGCGTGGGGAACAGCAGAATGTCCCCCTCTTCGACTATGTAGCCAATAGTATTGTGTGGCTCGATAGTCAGAATGCCCATTATGCTAATTTCCACTTAGTGTTCCTGATGCGTCTGAGCCGTTTTTTGGGCTTCTATCCGAACCTGGATCATTACGAGAGTGGTGACTATTTCGATCTGCGGGAGAGTGTGTTTACGCTTCAGCCCCCGCTGCATCGTGACTTCCTGATACCCCAGGAGGCGGAGAAGATACAAGTGATGATGCGTATGGACTATCCGACCATGCACCTCTACCGGATGTCGCATCAGGAGCGCAACCGCCTGTTGGAGGTGTCTCTAACATACTACCGACTCCATCTGCCGGATTTTCCGGAGATAAAGTCGGTAGAAGTGCTTCGTGAGATGTATTCCTAAGCGAACTTGATGGTGCCCTGGATGGGGTCGTGCGACTCGGGGACGAAAGGAGGCTCCTCGGATTCGTCGCCTGTGGCCTGCGAGTTGATGCTTTCCAGAATTTCACGGGTTCGCTTATAGGTAGGCGTGGATTCAACAGCGGAGATGACATCGTCGTTGTCGAGGTCTTCTGGACGGAAAAGATAGATGTTCGGACGACGCTTATAACGCTTGGCGGTACTGTCGCCGCCATAATAGCGGTTACGACGGTCCTGACGCTCTACGGCCCTGGCCTGTTCCTCGGCGATGCGGTTGATATCCTCCTGCGTGTGCTTCTTGATATGGGCATCCATACCGTCGACACTCTCGATGCCGAAGCCGGTGGCGAGGATGGTGACCTTCACTTTCTTGCCGAGTTCCGGGTCGGTGGCCAGTCCCCACTTGATCTCGAAGTCGTTGCCGAACTTCGCCATGAAGTCGTTCACATCGTTCATCTCCTCCATCATCAGCGACTGCTGACCGTCCTTCGAGCCGGCGAAGGAGATGCTAAGCAGGATCTTCTTGGAATTGAAGATGTCGTTGTCGTTGAGAAGGGGCGAGTTAAGGGCATCCTCAATGGCTTTCTTTACACGGCCTTCACCTTCGCCATAGCCGGTCGACATGATGGCGACACCACCGTCCTTCAGCACGGTCTTCACATCGTTGAAGTCGAGGTTGATGAGGCCATGCACCGTGATGATCTCTGCGATGGACTTAGCAGCCACTGAGAGGGTGTCATCGGCCTTGCCGAAAGCGTCGAGCACGGAGAGTTCGGGATAGATCTCGCGCAGACGCTCATTGTTGATGACCAAAAGGGCGTCGACATGCTTCTGCATCTCTTCCACACCATCGAGGGCCTGGTCGATCTTACGGTCGCCCTCGAAACGGAAGGGGATGGTGACGATACCGACCGTCAGGATGCCTAATTCTTTGGAGACGCGGGCGATGACTGGAGCCGCACCTGTGCCAGTGCCTCCACCCATACCGGCCGTGATGAAGGCCATACGGGTGCCGTCGCTGAGCATGCCTTTGATATCTTCAAGGCTCTCTTCTGCTGCCGCACGGGCCTTCTCGGGTTTGTTACCTGCACCCAGACCTTCCTTACCCAGTTGGAGATGAACGGGGACAGGCGAGTCGTTGAGGGCCTGGTTGTCCGTGTTGCAGAGCACGAACGTCACATCGTGAATGCCTTCACGATACATGTGGTTGACGGCGTTACCGCCACCGCCACCGACACCAATCACTTTGATGATGCTGTGATCCTTCTCCGGAGTACCGAAGTCGAGGATATCGATATTGAGATTATTGTCTGCCATATTGTTGATGGGTTTAATGGGTATAATGGGTTGGATGGGAGTTATTCTTCAGAGACGATGTCTTCGCCGAATTTCTTGGCTTTCTTCAGGAACTTGTTCCAGAAACTGTTCTCACGCTTCTCGGCAGCGATACGCTGGCGTTCTGCCTCTTGTTCTTCCATTCTCTGACGTTCTTCCTCCTCCTGCTGACGACGGCGCTCCTCTTCGGCCTTCTGTTTCTCGGCCTCCGTACGAACCACACCGGCGGGAATCTCACCCACCTGACGGGCAGGCCGCTGATCAACGGTGGGTGGTACTTCCTTCTTGGGGTTACCGAAGAGATCGCCATTAGGATCGATCGTGCTGCCTGCACAATTGATGTCGCCCTTGGCTAACAGGCCGAGTACGGTGTTCATTTTGCCGTCATGGGCCTTGATGTCCTCGTTGTTGGAATTGATGGTGTGTGTCACGAATTTCGCAATGCGGATCTTATCGGCATGTGTGTGGTTGGTGAAGGCCTGTTCAATATTCTTCATATTCGAACCGCCACCAGTCAGCACGATACCTGCCAGAAGTTTGTCGTAATAGTCGGAGGGAATCTGGTACCACACGTTTTCGATGATTTCCTCTACACGGCCTTCCACAATCTCGATAAACTTGCGGCTCTCCACCTGACGCTCCGCATCGATGGGATATTTCAGGTTGTTGTCGATATCGTTGTTGTCGGTAAAGGCCGAGCCGTATTTCAGGAGCATCTTCTCCGCGTCGCTCTCCTCCATCTGTAGTGTGGCAATATCCTTTGTGATGTTGTTGGTACCGAGGGGGATGACTGCCAGATGGCGCAGGATATTCTTGCTGTAGACAGAGACGGTCGTCGTATCGGCACCGAGGTCGACAAGGGCACAGCCTGAGCGTTTCTCTGCCTCAGTCAGTACACTGTCGGCAAGGGCAAGCGGGGCAAGATACATCTCTGCCACGTTGATGCCTGCCACCTCAAAACATTTATTGAGGTTACGGTAGAAAGCCTTACGTTCAAGGATGTTCAAGAAATTACCCTCCAAGCGGGTGGCCTGGATGCCTACAGGGTCGATCTGGTACTGGGCATCGACCCGGTATTCCTGAACAGCAGCATCGAGGATCTCCTGGTCCTGGTATTTCATGTTGCGGTTCGCATCCATGAGTTCAATCACCATGTCCTGGGTGATGATGGTCTCTGCGGGCACGTCCTTGCTGATCACATTCCTGACACTGCGAATAGATTGTCCGCCTACACCGACATACACCTGGGTGATTTCCGTCTTCAACTGGTTCTCCAGTTTCTTGATGATGTTGGTGAGGCATTGAGCGGTCTTGTCGATGTTGTACACGACACCTTTGCGGATGAACGAAGAAGAGTCCTCTTTGACCACGGCCAGTACGGTGATACTGCCGTCGAGGTTCTTCTGACCCGCGATACCGGTCATCTTGGATGAGCCGAGTTCAATTGCTACGATGAATTCCTTTGCCATATTATTTTTTCTTGCAGATAATTTGATTATCGAACTCCACACTGATATAGGAGTACTTATTCCAGCCGGCCTGATTCAGACCGTACAGATAGAACTTACGCAGACGCTCCAACTTCTTGGGAATGTCGATGGGGGCGCCAAGGTAGGCCACATGGTCGCCGACACGAGGGACCACCTCTAATGAACCGTCGTCGAGGACATGAAGTTGTACAATCTGACTCTGCCAGAACTTGTCCCTGACAATCTCGTTGACCACCGGTGTGAGCGTTTTCTGCGCATATCTCTTGGTAATATTACCCGTCGTCACTAACAAGTCGTTGGCAAAACGCGTCTCTGGCAGGATATTACCATGGATGTCGATATAATAGTTGTCGCCATTGTTGGCCATCACGTGCATGATGGGCATACGCTGTTTCAGACGGATGCAGATATGCCCGTTCTGGGTCTTGTAGCACTCCGCCTGTTGGACAAACGGGTTCTTTCGGAGTGTTTCCTCGATGTCACGGGCATTGACGGCCATCATAGGCTTGGCCAACGGGTAGAGTTGCTGTCTCTCCAAAATCTTCTTGATCTCATTTGCATTGAGGAAACCGTCGGGCATCTCGTCGTCGATGTCAATCTTCACCTCTGAACACACGGAGACTCTCTCAGCGGGCTTGTTGAACGCTGTGACAGCCAGTATGAGATAAGCGGCGATGACGATATCAAATACGACGATGATGGACTTTTTCCAGTTGAAAGACATCTTATTATTTACAATTTGCTGTTTAACAGTCGGGTCATCTTGGGTACCAGGTTGTCGAGGTCGCCGGCACCCAGTACGATGAGGACTTCAAACTGATGCGACTTGACGTAATTGAGCACCTCGTCCTTATGGATCATCTCTTTTTTCACACCCTCGCTGAGATGGTCATAGATGAGTTGGGAGGTGACACCCTCGATGGGCTCCTCGCGGGCCGGGTAGATCTCGGTGAGGATGACCTCGTCGAGCAGACTCAGGGCCTCGGCGAATTCCTTGTAGAAGTCGCGGGTGCGGGTATAGAGATGCGGTTGGAAGATGGCCGTGATATGCTTGTCCTTGTACAACTCACGGATGCTCTTGGCACTCTGGTAGATCTCTTTCGGGTGGTGGGCATAGTCGCTGAGGAAGACCAGACGGTCGGTCTTGATCTTGAAGTCGAAACGACGGTCCACGCCGCCGTAGGTCTGGAGACCGAATTTCAGTTCCTTAGCCGTACAGCCATTGAGTTGGGCCATCGCCATGGCGGCAATGCCGTTCTCAATATTGATGGGGATGGGCTGACCCAGTTCCACATTGGGTACGCATTCGATGGGGGAGATGAAGTCGAAGGTAATCTCTCCGTTTTCGATACGGATGTTCTCGGCATGGAAGTCACCTTCATGAAGACTGTAATCATAGCGGCGTACGCCGTCACGCAGATTCTCCTTCATCTCCAGGTCGCGATGGATGATCAGTGCACCACCCGGCTGAATCAGTTCGGTATAGTGACGGAAACTTTCGAGATAGGCTTCCTTGGTGCCGTAGATATCCAGATGATCCGGGTCTGTGGAGGTGATGACCGACATCCAGGGACTGAGCCAGTGGAAACTGCGGTCGAACTCATCGGCCTCGATGACCACATAGTCAGAGTCGGAGAGGATATAGTTGGTACCGTAGTTCTTGGAGATGCCTCCTAAGAAGGCGTTGCAGTTGAGGTGGCTCTGGTGCATGATATGGGCACACATGGTGGAGGTCGTGGTTTTGCCATGGGTACCTGCCACACAGAGACCCTTATGGGTCTGGGTCAAGGTGCCCAGCACCTGAGCCCGTTTCTGAATCTCAAAACCGTTCTCCCGGAAATAGCGGAGTTCCTGATGGGTCTCAGGAATGGCGGGGGTGTAGATGACGAGACAGGACTCCTTCTGTTTGCAGGCATGGGGTATCTCATCGATATTCTCTTCATAATGGATGAGCATCCCCTCTTTCTCCAGCCTGCCGGTCAGTTCGGAGGGGGTCTTGTCGTAGCCGGCCACGACGAGGCCTTTCTTGATGAAGTAGCGGGCGATGGCACTCATGCCGATACCACCGGCTCCGACGAAATAGACTGCTTTTATTTCTTTGATATTCATGGGTCTGATGGGTCTAATGGGTTTGATTGGTTTGATGGGCGAGGGCGATGACCTCACGGGCGATGATGTTGGCGGAGTCGGGAAGGGCGAGTTTGAGCACATTTTCGCTGAGCGATTGGAGTCTCTGCTCATCCTGAACCGTCTCGATGGCTAATGGCAGGAGGGTGGCGGGCGCCTCTGCATCTTTCACATAGAGGGCAGCCCCCTTGTCGGCCAGGGCCAGGGCATTCTTCGTCTGGTGGTCTTCCGCCACATTCGGACTGGGTACGAGGATCACGGGTTTGCCGATGAGACAGAACTCGGAGATACTGCTGGCTCCGGCCCGGCTGATCACCAGATCGGCGGCATTGTAGGCGGCTCCCATGTCGGTAACGAAGTCTGTGACTTTCAGGTTGGGAATATTCTGACCTTTCAGTTGTTCCAGGATACTGGCATGGTAGTATTTCCCGGTCTGCCAGAAGAACTGGATGTCGCTCCCCTTGATGAGGTCGAGGTGCTGGAGGACACTCTCGTTGATGGTTCTGGCTCCGAGACTGCCGCCCACGAGCAGGATGGTTTTCCTGACAGGGTCGAATCCCAGACTGCGCACGGCATCCTCATGGGTGATGGTGGTCTCCAACAGGGTCTGGCGCACGGGATTACCCGTAAGCATCAGTTTCTCAGCGGGGAAGAACCGTTCCATCCCTTCGTAGGCCACACAGATCTTGGAAGCCTTCCGGGCAAGCGTCTTGTTGGCGAGACCAGCGTAACTGTTCTGCTCTTGCAGTAAGGTGGGGATGCCAAGGCTGTTGGCTGCCCCTAAGGCCGCACTGCTGGCATAGCCGCCTACGCCGACGGCTACCTGTGGACGAAACTGTTTGAGAATCTTCTTGGCCAGCCATTTGCTCTTGAGGTAGTCGATGGCCACACCGATATTGGAGGGCTTCCACAACGGACGGAAGAATCCCCGGATGGGCAGACCCTTGATCTCGTAGCCAGCGGCGGGGACACGCTGCATCTCCATGCGTCCCAAGGCCCCTACGAACAGGATTTTGGCATCAGGGCGTAAGGCCTTAATGGCATTGGCTATGCTGACGGCGGGGAAGATATGTCCTCCGGTACCGCCTCCGCTGATGATGACTCTCAACTCTTTCTCCATACCTATTTTTATATAATGGTGTGCAAAGTTACAAATTATATTTCGTTTATCGGCATATTCTGCCCTCTTTTTTTCGCAGAACGGCTCACACTTAACATTGCTCCGATATAGGCACAGTTGATGATGGTCGATGTGCCGCCACGGGAGATGAGTGGCAAGGGCTGACCGGTGACGGGGGCAATGCCCACAGCCACCATCATGTTGAAGGTGGCCTGGATGACCAGCATCAGGGCTAATCCCATGACTAAGAACGCCGGGAAGTTGTTCTCGCAACGACTGGCAATACGGGCGGCCCGATAGAGCAGGACAACATACAGAAAAGCCACGAAGGCGGCTCCGAGGATGCCTAACTCCTCGATGATGATGACGTAGATGAAGTCGCTGAAGGCCTGCGGCAGGAAGTCACGCTCTACCGACTTACCAGGCCCTTTGCCGATGATGTTACTGCCGACAATGGCGATGTTCGCATGCGCCACCTGAGCATCTTTGTCGAGGTCGTAGTCCTCCGGTGCGACGGCCTTCTTGTTCAGGTGCTTGTCGATACGACCCTTCCAGGTGCTGAAACGGTGCAGGAAGGTGGTCTTCTTCTTCGTGTCTGTCTTGACTTCATTGTTGACGACCGTCTCTGTCTGGGTCTCTCCGCCCTCGCTGCTCTCGAAACTGCCTAACAGATAGATGGAACCGATGAAGAGAACCAGAAGGATGACACCCGCACCCACGAATTGGCCTAATTGCATCAGGGGGACCCGTCCGATGAACATCATCAGGAAGATGACTGCCAGAATGAGGGCTGCCGTAGAGAGATTCTCCAATCCGATGAGCAGACAGAAGGGCAGAACGATGAAGAGGATATATTTAAAGGCCCGTTTGTCGGCGCCGTCGTCACGCTGCATGGCACTGAGAATCTGGGCTGTCACCAGCACCATCGTGCCCTTGGCAATCTCGGAAGGCTGGAATTTCAGACCTAATAGACTGATCCAGCGTCCGGCATCATTCGTCTTCTCTCCGAAGAACAATACCCAGAGCAACATGATACCGGAAATGAGCAACAGACCGGGTGTGGCCAGTTTGAAGAAACGACAAGGAACGTTCAAGATGAGAATGGCCACGCCGACACCTACCAGGATCTTCCAGGTATGTCCGATGATGGGACCCAGATAGTCCTGACTCTTGTAAGTTAGCGTGCTGGAGGCAGAGAAGACCTCTACAACGCTGATCAGGCACAGGAACAGAAGAACCATCCAGATGACCCTGTCTCCCTTAAACAGATTTCCTAATTTCTTGTTCATATTAGAGATTCCTAACTAATTCTTTGAATTGCTCTCCGCGGTCCTCCATATTCTTGAAGAGGTCGAACGAAGCACAGCAGGGGCTCAACAGCACGGTCTCGCCGGACTGGGCCATCTCGTAGCAGGCGGCCACACAGTCCTTCATGGAGTGGGTGTCCCTGACGGGGATGCCCAGACTGTCGAAGTTATCGTGCAGTTTCTGGTTGTCGGCTCCGAGGTAGACGATGCCTGAGCACTTTTCCCTGACCAGCGGTTTGATGGGGTCATAGTCGTTGCCTTTGTCCTTGCCGCCGATGATGAGGATGACTTTGGTCTTCATGGCTTCTAAGGCATACCAGCAGGCATCGACATTCGTGGCCTTGGAGTCGTTGATATATTGGACGCCGCGAACGGTGCAGACCTTTTCCAGACGGTGCTCCACCCCGGGGAAGTCGCTCAAGCATTTGCGGATCTCCTCTTTCTTGATACCGGCAATGTTGGCTGCGATACCGGCGGCCAGGGAGTTGTAGATATTATGTTTGCCCGTCAGACTGAGACTCTCCTGTTCCATGTTAAAGGGTTCGGGTTTCTCAATCTTGTACTGCCCCTCCTCGATGTAGCCGATGACCCCTTTCTCTTTCAGTTCGGCAAAAGGATACTGAATGGCCTGGATATTGTATTTTTCCAGTTCCTTCTTGATGATTGGATCGTCGGCCCAGTAGATGAAGGCATCGTCAGCCGTCTGGTTCTGGATGATGCGCATCTTAGCGTCCACGTAGTTCTGCATCTTGAAGTCGTAGCGATCCAAGTGGTCGGGCGTGATGTTCAGCAGGATGGCGATGTTGGCACGGAAGTCATACATGTTGTCGAGTTGGAACGAACTGAGTTCGATGATATAATATGCGTGGGGATCCTCAGCTACCTGCAGGGCCAGGGAGTTACCGATGTTACCAGCCAGTCCGGCATCATAGCCGGCATCCTTGAAAATATGGTAGATGAGCGAGGTGGTCGTGGTCTTGCCGTTTGACCCGGTGATGCAGATCATCTTGGAGTGGGTATAACGGCCTGCAAACTCAATCTCGCTGATGATGTGGATGCCTTTCTCTATGATCTTCTTCATCATCGGGGCCGTATCGGGGATACCCGGACTCTTGATGACCTCATCCGCATTCAGGATCTTTGCCTCCGTATGTTGGCCTTCCTCCCATTCGATACCACGGTCGTCAAGCATCTTCTTGTACTTGTCGGCAATTCTTGACATGTCGGACACAAACACGTCGAAGCCTTCCTTTTTGGCCAGGACGGCAGCACCTGCGCCACTCTCGCCTGCCCCTAATATAACGATTCTCTTCATTTTTATCGCATCTTTAGTGTTATTATTGTCAATGCAGCCAGGATGATGGTCGTGATCCAAAAACGGATGGTGATCTTTGACTCATGGAACGGCCGATGGGGCCAGCCCTTTAAGAGATAGGTACTGGTGGCATCCAACTGCTTGTCGAGTTTGCGGAAATTATCATGGATGGGGGTGGCACGGAATACACGGACACGCTTACCCTTCCGTTTCTGGATCTTGAACCACTGGGTCTGGATGATGACACTCAGGCTCTCGACGAAGAAGATGCCACAGAGGATGGGCAGCAGCAGTTCCTTGTGGATGATGACGGCACAGACACCGATGATACCGCCGATGGTCAGGGAACCCGTATCGCCCATAAAGACCTGAGCAGGATAAGCGTTGTACCACAGGAAACCAACCATGGCGCCTACAAAGGCACAGAGGAAGATCACCAGTTCCTCAGAGTGGGGGATGTACATGATGTCGAAATACGAGGCATAGCCGATATGCGATGAGACGTAGGCTAAAATGCCTAATGCGACACCGATAATGGCGGAATTGCCTGCACACATGCCATCCATGCCATCGTTGAGGTTGGCACCGTTACTGACGGCTGTCACCACCAGGATGGTCATCAGGACGAAAATCGCCCAACCGGCGGCCACTTTATAGTTGCCTAAGAACCCCAGTATCTCCGAGTAGTTCAGGTTATGGTTCTTGACAAAGGGGATGGTGGTCTGTAAGGATTTGACAGCCTTCTGCTGGTGCTTGACTACAATCTCCTGGTTCTGTTGCTGGACATTCACATTCTCACGTACCACCACATCCGGACTGAGCCAGAGGGTCAGACCGACGATGAAACCGATGCTGATCTGGCCGACAATCTTGTATTTGCCTTTCAGACCATCTTTATTGCGTTTGAATATTTTGATATAGTCGTCGAGAAATCCCAAGAATCCTAACCAGAGCGTCGTGACAACCATCAGGATCAGGTAGATGTTACGGATACGTCCGAACAAGAGGACGGGTATGAGCATACTGACGATGATGATGATACCGCCCATCGTGGGAACACCTTTCTTCTCGACACCGAAGGGATCAATCTCCGGGTCGCGTTCCGTCTCGAAGATCTTCCTGCGCTTCATCCACTTGATGAACTTCTCACCAAACCAGGCGGAGATCAGCAAGGAGAAAATCAACGCCAGTAGTGAACGGAACGAGATGTAGGCCCACATGTGAGCGCCCGGGATATTATACTGCTCTAAAAATCTGAAAAAATAGTACAACATGGCCTTTTATTTTTTATTTGTCACTTCCAAAGATTTCCCTGACCACCTCTTTGTCGTCGAAATGGTGTTTGACACCTTTGATCTCCTGATAATCTTCATGCCCCTTGCCGGCAATAAGGATGACATCGCCCTTTTCTGCCATCATACAGGCCGTGCGGATGGCCTCCCTGCGGTCAACAATGCTGACCACCTTTTTCATCTGTCGGGCATCCAGGCCAGCCAACATGTCGTTGATAATGTCCTGCGGTTCCTCGAAACGGGGGTTGTCGGAGGTGATGATGACGCGGTCGCTCTGTTTGACGGCCTCTTGGGCCATCAGCGGGCGCTTGCCTTTGTCGCGGTTGCCACCGGCACCACAGACGGTGATGACCTTTCCCTTTCCATCGAGCACCTCGTGGATGGCTTTCAGGACATTCTCCAAGGCATCGGGCGTGTGGGCATAGTCGACCACAGCCGTATACCCCTCTGGGGAACGGATGGGTTCCAGACGACCGTTGACACTTTTCAGTGTGCTTAATATCACGAGGATATCTTCCGGTTTCTTACCCAGCATGACCGCTGCCCCATAGACTGCCAGCAGGTTGCTGACATTGAACTTGCCAATGAACTGAACCCCAACCTCACAACCGTCGATGTCAAGATACATCCCCTCGAAATGACATTCGATGATCTTCGCCTTGAAGTCTGCCATGCTGCGGATGGAATAGGTCTTCACCTCCGCCTTCGTATTTTGTACCATGTATAGACCGTTCTTGTCGTCAGCATTGACAATGGCAAAGGCATCCTTTTCCAGTCCGTCGAAGAAAGCCTTTTTGGCATCACGGTAGTTCTCGAAGGTCTTGTGGTAGTCGAGGTGGTCGCGGGTGAGATTGGTGAAGAGACCACCCTTGAACTTCAGACCGCCGATGCGTTTCTGGGCGATGGCGTGACTGGAGCATTCCATAAAGGCATATTCGCAGCCAGCCTCCACCATTTGTGCCAGTAACTGGTTCAGTTCGATAGGGTCAGGGGTGGTATGGCTGGTTGGGAAGGCCTCACCTTCGATATAGTTGCAGACGGTAGAGAGCAGGCCGCATTTATGTCCGAATTGACGGAACATATTATATAATAAGGTGGCGATGGTGGTCTTGCCGTTGGTGCCAGTGACACCCACCAGCGTCAGTTTTCTGGACGGATCGCCATAGAACTGTGTGGCCACCTTTCCGACGGCATCCTCCGTAGAGGCCACCTGGATGTAGGTGATGTCCTCTACGCCTGTTTCGGGTATCTTCTCACAGAGGATGGCCTTTGCCCCTAACTCAATGGCTTTCGGGATGAACTGATGACCATCGGTCTGTGTGCCGGCGATGGCCACGAAGAGATGGCCTGCCTCAATACGGCGTGAGTCAATGTTCACACCTGTGATATCCGTCTCCGTGTTTCCTATCACGTTGAGGACTTCTACGTTTTTAAGCAATTCGTTCAGTTTCATATCGTTGTTCACTTTTCACTCTTCACTTTTCACTCTTCACTTCTCACTCCAGCCTCAGTTCGCATACCATGCCTTGTTTGACAGCCGTGCCACTGTAGATGCTTTGTGACTTCACTTTGCCGCGCCCTTTGACAACAGCCTTGACACCGCGTAACTCCAGTTGATAGACAGCATCTCTGGCACCCATGTCTGTCAAGTCGGGGATGATGTTGACAGGGGTCTTCTTGGCAGACAAGGTCGGCTTTTTCTTGATCTGCAGACTATTGAGGATATAATCGGCAGGTTCGACCTCTCCCTCTTTGACATCGGGAACAAATACAGACTTCTCGTCGCGGGCATCGGCCACGCTGAGTTTCAGGTTCTGGGCCATCACGCCTTCGGAGATGCGGTGGAACACCACACCACTCATGCCTCCGCCAGAGGCAGGCAGTCCGGATTTCTTCAGACAGACGATACACGTATAGCGCGGATTATCGGCAGGGAAATAGCCGGCAAATGACAGCCAGTAGCGGGTGGTGCCAGAGTGGTAGCCACCATATTGGTCGGCCACCTGGGCTGTTCCGGTCTTACCGGCCACCTTGAACATCTTGGAGCCGGCCTTCCGACCAAGTCCCTGACTGACCACATGTTCCAGAATGGTCTGCATGGTCTTGATGGCCTGAGGCTTTGCGATGCGTTCCTTGAGAACGACGGGCTCAAACTCCTTGATGACCTGACCATCCTTGACGAGTTGCTTGACGAAGCGGGGCTGCATCATCTTCCCGTCGTTGGCAATGGCATTGTAGAAAGCCACGGTATTAATGGGCGCAATCTGTGTCTCGTAACCAATACTCATCCAGGGTAGGGTGGTCTTACTCCAGTATTTGGTGCGGTCTGTCGTCTTGGTGTCTGGCATACGGATCCAGGGGGTGTGATAGCCCACAAGGGGGAGTCGCAGGTCTTCATGGATACCGACACGGTAGAGGCCCTCCACATATTTCGAGGGGTTGCTGCCATAGAACTTGTCGATGACATGGCTGACACCGATGTTGGAACTGACCTCCAATGCCCGGGCTACATTGATGTCCTGATAACCACCACGGCGCCAGTTGTGGTCTTTCATCGCACGCCCGTGCATTTCCAACACACCACTGCCGGTATGGATGACATAACTGGTATCCACCACACCGTCGTCGAGGGCTACGAGGAAAGAGGCTACCTTGAAGACCGACCCTGGCTCACAACGGTAACTGATGGCATTGTTCACCATCTCATAGTATTCGCCGTCGTCCGCACGACTCATGTTGACGATGGCTTTGACATCACCCGTCTTTACTTCCATCAGGATGGCGACACCCATCTCACCGTTGATCTCCTTCAGTTCATCAATGACAGCCCGTTCAGCCAGGTCCTGCATACTCACATCGATGGTGGTCACGATGTCACAGCCATCGACCGGCGACAGCACGGGGATGTCGAGATACTTGCTGAGCACCTTGCGACGGTGCATCAGTCCGTTGGTGCCTCGCAGCAAGGAGTCGTAGGACAGTTCCAGACCGTTCTTGGCACTGTCTTTGGCGATGTACACGTCACCAATGGTGCGCCAGGCCAGTGAACCGAACGGGTGTCGGCGGGAATTGTACTCCTCCCAGTGGAAGCCTCCCACACCTGGACGCTCACAGAAGATAGGCAACTTATGTACTTCACAGAAAGTGTTGTAGTCGACGCGTTTCGGCCAGATAGCCCAGTGACGGGCACCGATGGTCCCGTTTTTCATCACCTTGTGCTTGCCTTCCAAGAGGTGTGCCTTGAATTCTGCGGCCGTGCGGGTGGGGAAGATCTGGTTGAGTTCGTAGCAGATGGTGTCGATATTGGCTTCCCAGAGGGAGTCGCGGTTGTGGTTGCCGATGGAGTCGGTGGCACCTGCCTGGAAGTCAATAAACACCTTGTATTCCGGGATGCTGCTGGCCATGAGTTGACCGTCACTGCTGAGGATGTTACCACGGGTAGGCTTCACACTGACACTGTCACGTTTCAGACGGGAGGCCACCTGTGTCCAATAGGTCTTCTTGGCAGTCATGATATACATGGCCTTGCCGATGATGGCAAAACCAATGAACGTCAGGATCACCGCAATGGCGAAGTACCTGGGCATGACCTTATCTGAATTAAACCTACTCATTAAACCTATTCAACCCATTAATCCTATTCCTCTATATTAATTATATAAGGTGGCTGGTCAGCAATATGCAGCACACTATCCTTATTATTTCTCAGGGCATCCAGCACATGACTCTCGCGGCATTTCTCCGTGAGGGTGCTCGAACTCGACAGGGCCTTGTATTTGGCATCGAGCAGTTCCTTCTCCATCTTGTCGATGGCAATCATATCCTGCTGGCACTGGTATCTAAAAGCGACGTAGACGATGGCGAACAGGACGATCAGCATGATGAGCCAGATCTGGTGACGCACCATCTCTGCCGTGAGGAAATCACCGCCAAGGATGGTTCGCAGCGTCAGCGAGGACGACAGTTTCGGGTCTTCTTCCTTGACGGTGTCCTTGATCTTCCGGATGGTTTCTTTTGCTTGTTCCTTTATCTCGTTCTCGTCCATATTCATACTTTCTCCCCGATTCTTAGTTTTGCGCTCCTGCTGCGGGGGTTCTGAGCCTGTTCGTCGGCTGAGGGCGTGATGACTTTATTGTTGACGGTTCTGAAGGGAGCCTCTGTCCGTCCAAAGAAATCCTGGCTGACCTTACCCTCGGCATTACCCGCCTTGATGAAGTTCTTGACCATGCGGTCTTCTAAGGAGTGGTAGGTAATCACGGAGAGCCGTCCTCCCGGACGAAGCAGATCCCGTGCGCCGTTGAGCATCTCGCGAAGCGCGTCCATCTCATGATTGACCTCGATGCGCAGCGCCTGGAAGAGTTTTGCCATCTCTTTCTTCTCATGCCCATTAGGCCCAAGTAACCCCTCCGTCACGCTTATAAGGTCGGCGGTGGTCTCTATCCGATGGGTGGCTGCTCTGCCTTTTACGATGGCTGAGGCGATTTTCCGCGCTTGCTTCAGTTCTCCGTATATGTAGAGGATGTCGGCGAGTTGACTTTCCTCCGTCTCATTGAGAATGTCGGCAGCCGTCTTTCCAGCCCGTTTGTTCATCCGCATATCCAAAGGTGCCTCATAGCGGAAGGAGAAACCGCGGGTCTCATCGTCGAAATGATGACTGGAGACGCCAAGGTCGGCTAACAGACCGTCTACCTGCTCTATGCCATAATAGCGCATCCAGTTCTTGATATACCTGAAGTTGCTCCTGACAAAGGTAAACCGATGATCCTCCATGCTGTTTTTTTCTGCGTCTGCATCCTGGTCGAAACTGAACAGGTGTCCTTCCTTCCCCAGTCTGCTGAGTATTTCCCTACTGTGACCGCCGCCACCAAAGGTTGTATCTATATAAACACCGTCGGGCTTGATAGCAAGCCCGTCGACGCTCTCCCGAAGGAGTACTGGTACATGATATGTCTCAGCCGTCTTGATCATTGAGCGTCGTCGGTATTCATGATGTCTTCCAAGGCGGCTCCGAACTCTTCATCTGTCTTCAGACTCTCCTTCAGACGTTGCGGTGACCAGATCTCAATCGTGTCGTCAACACCGATGAACTGCAGGTCCTGTTCTAAGTTGGCCAACCGTTGTAGGCGTTTGGAGATCAGGAAGCGGCCATTGCCGTCAAGGCTGACCACCTCCGCCTCCGAAACAAACTGCCTCAATATCTGCTGATGCGTGGGCTTCCACTGCTTCAACTGGGATTTGAGCAGGTCTACGCGCTGATTCCATACACTTTCAGGAAACAGGACCAGACACTGCTGGAAAATATCCTTGCGCAGCACGAGGTTTTCCTCGCCCGATGCCTGTAGCACCTTGCGGAAAACGGCTGGCAGGAATGCCCTTCCTTTAGCGTCGGCCTTCGCTTCTATGTTTCCTAAGAATCGCATACGTACAACTTTTATAAAGAATTCGGTTACAAAATTATGTAATTTTCCTCCATTTTCATCCACTTTTATGAACTAATTCCCCACCATTTAGTTTTTTTAACCTTTCTTCGACGCTTTTGTTCGCTTTTTTGCTCATAATTGAAAGATTTGTGCTATTTTTGCAACTTGTTAGTATGAGATGAGAAATGGCAATGGTCACAGAGAAGACAATCGACATTGATAAGATCCTCCGTCAGAAGATGGGAGCCAAGGCTAAATTGGTCCCAGGACTGCTCGTCAAGTGGTTGAAACATATCGTCCACGAGGATGAGGTGAATGCCTATCTGTGGGATAGCCGCGACAAGACAGGCGTGGACTGGTTGGAGGAATGTGTGCGTTATCTTGATATGACCCTGGAGATAGAAGGGAAGGAGAACCTGCCGGATCCGGATGATGGCCGACTCTATACTTTTGTCAGTAACCATCCCCTGGGTGGTGAAGACGGGGTCGCCCTGGGTGCCATCATCGGGCGTCATTACAATGGCCGTTTCCGTTACTTGGTCAATGACTTGCTGATGAACCTCCCCGGATTGGCACCGGTCTGTATACCTATCAATAAGACCGGTAACCAGAGTCGTCACTTTCCAGCCATGGTGGAGACCGGATTCCAGAGCGATAACCACATGCTCATGTTCCCTGCCGGTATCTGTTCCCGTAAGCATGACGGTGTCATCAGCGATATTCCCTGGAAGAAGACCTTCTTATCGAAGAGTGTCGAATACCAGCGTGACGTGGTGCCCATCCATTTCAGCGGCCAGAACTCCAACTTCTTCTACCGTCTGGCCAACTTCAGTGACAAACATCTGAAATTCAACCTTGCCATGCTGTTTTTAGTCGATGAAATGTACAAAAACGTGCATAAGACCTTCAAGGTGACCATCGGCAAGCCTATCCCTTGGCAGACCTTCGACAAGAGCCGAAGTGCCACAGAGTGGGCGCAGTATGTCCGTGATAAAGTTTATGCCTTATAAGACCCTTCAATCAACCCAAAAGATATGGAACAAGAAATTATCCAACCCATCGAAAAGGAAGTCCTTAAAAGCGAATTGACCCCCGACCGTCAACTTCGCATGACGAACAAAAGCAACAACAGAATCTATGTCGTGACGGCCCATAATGCGCCGAACGTCATGAAGGAGATCGGTCGATTGCGCGAGGTCGCTTTCCGAGAGGCCGGTGGCGGTACTGGTAAAGAGATGGATATCGATGAGTTCGATATCTGCGAGAACTGCTATAAACAACTGATTGTATGGAATCCAGAACAGGAAGAGATCCTTGGCGGGTATCGTTATTTAGAGGGAACGGCATGGGAAATGGACGAGAAGGGACAGCCGAAGTTGGCCACCAGTCACATGTTCCACTTCTCAGAAAAGTTCCTGAAAGAGTATATGCCATATACCATCGAGTTGGGGCGTTCGTTCGTGTCCTTGCCCTATCAGAGTTCACGAATGGGTGCCAAGAGCCTCTTTGCCCTCGATAACCTTTGGGATGGTCTGGGTGCGCTGACGGTCATCAAGCCTAACGTCCGCTATTTCTTCGGCAAATTCACGATGTATCCCTCTTATATCCGTCGTGGACGCGACATGATTCTCTATTTCTTGCGTAAGCACTTTGCCGACAAAGAGAACCTGATTGTACCGATGAAACCGCTGGAAATTGAAGCCGATCCCCAGGAGTTGGAGCGTCTGTTCTGTGAAAACACCTTCAAGGGAGATTATCGTATCCTGAACCGTGAGATCCGTAAACTCGGCTATAATATTCCCCCATTGGTCAATGCCTATATGAGTCTCTCACCCACCATGAAACTATTCGGGACAGCCATCAACTATGGGTTTGGTGACGTGGAGGAAACGGGTATCTTGATTGCTGTTGATGAGATCTTGGAGGAAAAGCGGGTGCGCCATATCGATTCCTATATCCAGGATCATCCAGAGGCTTTCAAGATCACCAGCGGCGCCAACAAGGTGATTTACAAGCCGCGCTGAATCAAACGATAGGCAGCGCTATTCCGCAGATTTTCTGATAGACGTCAAGTGCATAGACATCCGTCATACCACTGATATAGTCGATGACGGCCATCAGGCGTGTCTCCAAGTCTGGGGAGTCGATGTCGTACTGGCTACTGACGCGGCTGATGAGTTGTTTGGAATAGAAACGGTCCGGTTGACGGGCTGCCTCGATGAAATGGGTCATCAGGGTCTCCATGATCTTGTAACCTGACAGTTCCACGTCAAGCACAGGCCGACTTTTATAGATACGCTCAACCGAGAGCGCAGCACAATTCCGATAGGCTTTGTATGGTGTTTCTGAGATGCGGTCGATGAGTGAGCCCCTGAAAGTGCCGTTCAGGATATCTTCCTCATGATGGACAAAGACCTGTACACATTCGTTTTCCAGTTTACCAATGACACAGGCACGCATATAGACCACCTTCTCATTGTCGTCGGTCAGCCCTTCATCAATGATGCGCTGCTGGATGCTTCTCTGGTGGGCCTCATCAAAGAAACTGAGCATGAGTTGGGCAGTCTCTTCATAGGAAAGAATCTTTAACTTATGGGCATCCTCCAAGTCCATGATTTCATAACAGATATCATCGGCTGCCTCTACCAAATAGACCAGTGGATGACGCACATAGCGAAGCGGCTCTCCTGGCTCTGAAAGACAGATAATCCCCAATTCATCGGCAACTTTCCGATAGATATCCTTCTCTTCGTCGAAGAATCCGAACTTGCCTTTTTGGCTGGCGAGCGTAGAGGAAAAAGGATATTTCACGATGCTGGCAAGCATGGAATAAGTCATGACAAAACCACCTGCACGACGACCCTTGAACTGGTGGGTGAGGAGACGGAACGCATTGGCATTGCCTTCGAAATGGGTGATGTCATCCCAGAACTGATGACTCACTTCCCGTTGCAGGTCTCTGCCAGGACCTTCGGAGAAGTAGGTCTGGATGGCCTTCTCTCCACTATGGCCAAAGGGCGGGTTGCCCATATCATGGGCCAGACAGGCGGTGGCCACAATCTGTCCTATCTCGGCAAAGAGCGTGTCTTTTAATTCCGGGTGAAAATGGATGAGTTGCTTTGCGACATCGTTGCCTAATGACATACCGACGCTGGCTACTTCCAGGGAGTGGGTGAGACGGTTGTGTACGAATACACTTCCAGGCAAGGGGAATACCTGCGTCTTGTTCTGCAGACGACGGAAAGGTGCCGAGAAAATCAGTCGGTCGTAGTCGCGCTTGAACTCCGTCCGGTCGTCGTGACGCTCCGGATGTTTGTGCTCTTGTCCGAGCCGTTTGTTGGATATAAGTTGCTGCCAATTCATCATAATTGACTGCAAAAGTAGCGAATTTTTTATAAAAAACAACATTTTCCGTGGAAAAATATGGATATTTCAAGATAAATGTGTACTTTTGCACCAATGTTAAAATGAAATTTTAAAAGTATGCTCAAGATCAAGGTCGTGAACAAAGGACATCAGCCTTTGCCGCAGTATGCCACCACGCAGAGTGCGGGGATGGATCTGCGGGCTAATCTGGAGGCACCTGTAACCCTCAAGCCGATGGAGCGCCGACTCATTCCGACAGGACTGTATATTGCCCTGCCTGAAGGGTATGAGGCCCAGGTGCGTCCACGCAGTGGACTGGCCCTGAAGAAAGGTGTCACGGTGCTGAATGCCCCTGGGACGGTGGATGCCGATTATCGCGGTGAGGTGGGCGTGGTGCTCATCAATCTGTCGCAGGAGGACTTTGTCGTGGAAGACGGGGAGCGCATTGCTCAAATGGTCATCGCACGACATGAACAGGCGGTGTTCGAAACCGTGGAGGTGCTTGATGAAACAGAGCGCGGGGCTGGTGGCTATGGGCATACAGGTGTGAAATAAACGCAAAAGAAAGATTGGTCACGAAGAAGAGGAATAGAATAACCATGCTGGACTGGATGCTGATGGTCGTCATGACAGTAGGCATCTTGTCGTGCTCGACCGTTGCAAAGACGAGCGATGGCTTAGGTGTTGTGACAGATGAAAGACCCCAACTCTCCCCCGAACAGGCACGCCTCTATGATCATTTCTTCCTGGAAGCGATGGTTCAGCGACAGAAAGGCCAAAATGATGCAGCCTTCGATTTGTTGAGCCATTGTCTGGACATCAATCCTCATGCGGCTGAAGTCTATTATTTTATGGCACAGTATTACAATGCCTTGAAACAAACGGAGAAGTCCCTCGACTATTTCCAGACTGCAGCCTGTCTGAACCCGCAGAACGAGACTTATCTGGAGACGCTGGCGCAGGTCTATATCCGACAGCAGAACTATCAGGATGCCATTGCTGTGGTGGAAAAACTCTATGGGCGCCACAAAGACCGTGAAGACCTGTTGGAGATGCTCTTTCAACTCTACCAGGAGGTGGAAGATTATCAAAATGCCGTTGCCGTATTGGATAGGATAGAGACCATCGATGGCAAGAGTGAACGACTGTCGTTGGCGAAGAGTGAGGTCTATACCCGGATGGGTAACGAAAAGGCGGCGGTGGCAGAAATGGCTGCGCTTGCCAAGCAATACCCCAACGACTTGAATTATCTGGCGATGTACGGGGAGAGTCTGATGATGAACGGCGAGACAAAACAGGCGTTGGACGTCTACGACCGTATCCTGACAGAAGAGCCCAACAACAATCGTGTCCTCATGTCCTTGCGTACTTATTATCAGGCGCAGGAAAATCAGGAGATGGCTGACTCGCTGACGCGACGGGTCCTGTTAGGCAGAAACACGAGTCTGGAAGAGAAGACCTACCTGATCCGGCAGATTGTCGGCACCAATGAACAGGCTGGCGGTGATAGCACAGAGGTGCTCCGGCTGTTCCACCAGATGATGGCGGTAGATACCACTGATGTGGATATCCCGATGTTGTGTGCCACCTACATGGATCTGAAGAAGATGCCGTCGGACAGCATCAAACCGGTACTGAACCGCATCCTGAAACTGGCACCGGATAATTCGGCGGCACGTCTGCACCTGGTGGGCTATGCTTGGGCAGAAGACGACAAGGACCGTGTGATAGAACTCTGTCAGACGGCCCGGGAATATAATCCTGACGATATGGCATTCTACTACTATCAGGGGATCGCCTATTATCAGCGTGACAGTCTGGATCAGGCGCTCTCCACCTTCCAGAACGGGGTGAGCGTCATCAACGAGCGGAGTAATGCGGATATCGTCTCAGACTTCTATGAGGTGATGGGAGAGATCCTCCATAAGAAAGGACGGGTAGAGGAGGCCTTTGCCGCCTATGACTCCTGTCTGCAATGGAAACCCGATAATATCCCGTGCCTGAACAACTATGCTTATTATCTCAGTCTGCGTAATGAAAATCTGTCGAAGGCCGAGACGATGAGTATGAAGACCCTGAAGGCAGAACCGAAGAATGCCACCTATCTTGATACGTTTGCATGGATCCTTTTTATGCAGGAACGCTATGCTGAGGCGAAAATCTACATCGATCAGGCCCTACAGAATGTGGAGACCGTCGCTCTCAATGGGGATTCCATCAGCAATGCGGCCATCTATGAACATGCCGGCGACATCTACTGGTACTGTAAAGATCCGGACAAGGCACTGACCTTCTGGCAGGATGCCTTGAAGGGTGATGCCGATAATAAGGTACTAATTAGAAAAGTTAAACTTAAAAAATATTTTAAAGAATGAAATCATCCAATTTTTTGAAGATTGCCGTCATGGCAATGCCACTGATGCTGACTTCTTGTTTCCTTCACAAGAAGGGTGTGAAAGAAGAGGCTTCGAAGCCCCTGACTGTCGAGCAGCAACAGCAGAAGGATTTTGTAGGGAGAGTACAGGACAATGTCACGACAGCGCGGTTCCTCACCTCGAAGGTGAAGTTCTCAGTTGAAGTAGGGGCCCAGAAGTTGACGCTGACAGGTAACCTGAAGATGAAGCGCGACGATGTGATACGCCTTCAACTGATGGCTTTCGGCTTCGTAGAGGCTGGACGTATCGAGATGACCAAGGACTATGTGTTGATCATGGACCGCATCAACAAACAGTACCTGAAGGCACCTTGGATGCAGGTGGACTTCCTGCGTAACAGTGGTCTGGACTTCAGTTCGATGCAGGCTCTGTTCTGGAACGAGTTGTTTAAGCCCAATCCCGTCATTATCGGTAGAAAGATTGCCGCGTCTGACACGACAGCCGTCTATACGACCATTGAGAGCGGTGATGATATGATAATCCAACTGAACGAGGGTAAGATGGATTATAGTTGGCTGGTGGGACGTAAGGATGCTTCTATCAAGATGGCCAATATCCAGTACAAGGATCGTTTCAATCCGGAGAACAGTGCCCAGTTGAACTGGGACTACGATAAGTTTGAGATGTTCTCAGGTAAAAAGTTCCCCACGAAACATGCCATCGCCCTGACGACAGCGACGAAGGAGGTGAAACTTGGCATGACACTCAACTATCTTGGTAATGACACGGAGTGGGAGACCCGTACCGAAGTATCCAACAAATACCGTGAGGTGACGGTCGATGAGATTCTCCGTCGCTTTATGTCCCTGTAAATAGCAGATGAAACGACTGCAGGTTGTTCTCCTGTTGTTTTGTCTCTCTGTAGTGACCGTTTCCGGACAGAAAAAAACAACTGTCCGGAAAAAGGTCACTACAACGAAGACCGTATCCAAGAAACAACCTGCTAAAAAGACGACCAAGAAGTCCTCTACCACCAAGGAACAGCCTGTGACGGTGAAAGGGCTGCAGAACCAGCGCCAACAACTCCAGCAACAGATGAAGGAGCAAGAGCGTAAGTTGCGTCAGAACGAACAGGATGTGAAGAAGCGCCTGCAGAACCTGATGATCATCAACACGGAGATTAGTGACAAGCGCCGTACGATTGATACCATCCGTCGTGACATCAATACCCTTGATGGGAATATTCAGGTTCTGGACCTTCAGTTAAAGACCTTGGGAAAAGAACTTGAAGATCGTAAGGAACGGTTCAGGAAGTCCGTACGCTATATGCATCGTAATAGGAACATCCAGAATCAGTTGATGTTCATCTTCAGTGCCAAGAACTTTTCACAGATGTTCCGTCGCTTGCGCTTCATGCGGGAGTATGCCGTTTTCCAACAGGCTCAGGGCGAGGCTGTGCAGTCCATGCAACAGCAGGTGTCCGAGGCAGCAGAGGAACTGTCGGGCGTGAAAAAACAGAAGAACGACTTGCTCTACCGTGGAGAACAGGAAAGGAAGTCGCTCGAAAACAAACAGGTGGAGCAGCAGAAGGTGGTGACCTCCTTGCAGAAGCAACAGAAGACCATTCAGAGCGTCTTGGAGCAACAGCGTCAGAAGGATGCTGCCCTGAATGCTCAGATCGACAAGTTGATTGCCGAGGAAATTGCCCGTGCCAAGGCCCGTGCTGAAGCAGAGCGAAAGAAAAAGGCTGAAGAGGAAGCCCGTAAGAAGCGTGAGGCTGAGATAGCCCGTCAGAAGGCCGCTGCCGAGGCTGCTGCCCGTGAGAATGCCCGTAAGATCCAGGAGGCTAAGGAGAAAGAGGCGAAGGCCAAGGCAGAGGCTCGTGCTGCTGCCCGTAAGAGTGAACGTGAGAAGGCTGCCGCAGAGAAGGCTGCCCGTGAGGCTGAGAAAGCCCGAAAGGAGGCCGAGCGCAAGGCGGCTGATGAGGCCAAGACCCGTGAGAAGGAGATGGCTGAGGCCAAGAAGAAATCAGAAGAGGCATGGACTGTGTCATCTGTCGACCGTCAGTTGAGTGGTAACTTCGAGAGTAACAAAGGACGGTTCCCCATGCCTATCACAGGACCTTATAAGATTGTCAATACGCAAGGTCAGCATCGTGTGGAAGGACTGAAGGGTACGACCATTCAGGAGATGAAGGGCATCGAACTGAAGGGACAACAAGGAGCGAAGGTCCGTTGTATCTTCGATGGAGAGGTGAGCCGGGTCGTAGACTATCGAGGGGCGATGATTGTCATTGTGCGTCATGGAACCTACTTCTCCGTCTATAGTGACCTCTCGTCTGTGAATGTCACGAGTGGACAGAAAGTCAGTACACGCCAGGTCATTGGCTCTGTCAGTCGGGATGGCACGATGAAATTCCAGTTACGCCGACTGTCAGGTGCCTTGCTCAACCCCTTGTCCTGGTTGAGCAGATGATATCTTGATTAGAGTTGGAAATCAGAGAGCAGTCGCACATACGTGTCGATGGCCTGCTCTATCTCGGAGATGCGGATGAACTCGTCGGCAGAGTGACTGCGTGCAGAATCGCCCGGACCTAACTTCATCGACGGGAATGGCATCAGGGCCTGGTCGCTGAGGGTGGGACTACCAAAGGGCTTCATACCCATCGCCATACATTTCTGTACCAGAGGATGCGTCTCAGGGATGCCTGACGAGTGCAGACGGAACGAACGGGCCTCTAAACGGCATTTCTTCATTTTCTTCCGCAGGAACTCAAACAGGTATTCATTCTGATAAAATTCATTCGGGCGTACATCGATGATAAAATGCAGGGTGTCGGGAATCACATTGTGCTGGGTGCCGGCCTCAACAACGGTCACCGTCATCTTCGTGGGGCCTAACAGCGGACTCTCCTTGCGGAACTTGTAGTCTCTGAGCCAGACCAGATCGTCCAGGGCCTCGTAGATGGCATTCACCCCTTCGTTCCTAGCGGCATGACCCGATATGCCGTCGGCATAGCCGTCGATCACCATCAGTCCCTTTTCCGCAATGGCAGGTTGCATACCTGTCGGCTCACCCACGATGGCTATGTCAATCTTCGGCAGTCTTGACATAACCCGACTGAAACCGTCCTTGCCAGAAACCTCCTCCTCGGCAGAGGCTACCCAGAGAATATTATAGTTACGGGGGCGTTGGAGCATGATGCGGTAGGTCTGAAGCAGTGCCACGAGACCACCCCCACAGTCGTTGGAGCCTAAGCCATAGAGGAGATCACCTTCCTGGGTGGGATGATAGGGGTTGCGCGTCCAGGTGGCAACGGGTTTGACAGTGTCGATGTGGGCATTCAGCATCACTGTCGGACGGTCGTTGTTCCAGTCTTGGCAACCTACCCACAGGTTATGGCCCTCACGACCATGTGGCAATCCCCATTCGTCTAAATAGCGGCTCAGCAGATTGGCTGCCTGCTCTTCACTCCTACTGACGGATGGTGTGGCTATCAGTGCCTTCAGTAGTCTTACTGCATCGTTCAAATAAGTGTTCTGCTCCATAACTTCGATATTTGCTGCAAAAGTACAAATAAAAATCGAAACTACCAAAAAAAGATGCCACCACTCTCGCGAGCAGTAGCATCAAAAAAGCCTATGTTTAACTAAAAATCCTTTTCTCTAAAAGAAATTTTCAGCCTTACGGCTAAAAATTTGAAAGTTTAAAAGGGAATTTCACAAT
>JAGCRH010000082.1 GCA_017964785.1 Prevotella sp. | reverse complement strand
TGACTGCCATTCCGATAAATGTCTTCGTTTTCATAAGCCTTAATCATATAAATTGTTTGCAAAGATAAGATAAAAATGCTTTTATTCCAAATCTTAACTCTGTTTTTTACAATATTTGGCCTTCGTCAATATAAACCACCAGTGACCAGGGGACGGTTCTGCCAGTGACCAGGGGACCAGTGACCAGGGGACGGTTCTGTGATCATTTTTTCTTTCTTCATAACTTCTGTATAACTCCATAAGAGACACCGGTCAATCGAGAGAGTTGGCGTATTCCCGCACCATAATCTTTCGTTGACTTGAGAATGTATTTCCGTCTGTTTTTCTCCAGACTCTGAACCATCAGGGGATTCGAGACGCCATGGGTATTGCTTAAGAATTCCTTAAGCTCGCTATCGGTATGATAAACAGCCTCTGTCGTTTCAATATCAATAATGTTCATGCAATCATTCAAGGGCTCATCAATCAGTGCCAGTAGATCTGCAGTATCTATTCGGGAGATGACAGCAGATGTTTTACATATGCATGGCCGACCTGCAGAAGTTCCCGCATACTCGTGCCAGCTGCTCCAAGAATAGTCACCGGGTGAAGATACGAGTCCCGCTGTCATCTGAAGATAATCCTCATCGTCCTCGAAGATATCCTGACGGTTGATACCTCGAAGCATGACATGATAGATGCCAGTACCACTCTTTGTCCTTTCCTGTCGCGGCATGTATTGATGCTTTGTTGATTGACAGTGCAAATGTAGTAACATTTTCTTAAACAACAAAATTATTAACTCAAAAAAAGATCACAGAACCGTCCCCTGGTCAACTTAACCAAGAAAAATGAAGAACCGACCCCGTGATTCTTAACTTTTCTTCTAGACTGTAACTGCGTTTCATTTGAACCTTTAAGTTGTGTCCAACTTTCTGGGTTCACTTCAAACCTGTCCCAGTGATCTGCGACACCGTGATACTGGATTCCGCTGACCGTTTACATAGGCCAGATATTACCTCCTCGTGGTATCTCATAATAAAACTGTGGCATATTGCCAAATTTAATATCTGGAATTTCAAAATCCTTTTTTACATCATCCAGATTTTTACGATACTCCAAATGTAATTTATCAATAAGGGTATCAAGGTTTGTGCTCACATCTATTCCTTTCTTGTTCCACTTTTGAAAATTAATTATTTTTACTAAAAGTATCATGGAATCCCCTCTACAAATGTAATTTGAGTTATAAGGTATCTTATTTGTGTAATAAATGGGACGTATGGTATCTGTCTTATTCAAGAAATAAACAATTATAGAGGAATTTACTGTACTGTCAGACCAAGTCTTAATAGGAAGATACATTTTTTTTTCAGTATAATTATGTATCAAATACTGCAATTCTATGTATCTTGGATTGGAAAAATTTCCATGTTCAGCCCATTCGGAATATAAAGAATCCGAACAAGGTTTCGAATCTGTTACAGCGATGAACTCCCCCTCAACTTCTCTTGTAGCATAATCTGCACATCCGCATAAACACAAGATAGTAATTGACAATAAAAACGTTTTATTCCCATCCATTATCTTTTATTATCTTATTAATATAGTTTTTAAATTGTATTGTAGTTTTGTTCCAATTAGGCGAATTCTTCTGCATTCGATAGATGCGATCGGAAGTATTCTCCTCATGTTTATATCCTAATTGATAGTGACCCTTAAATTCGTGATCTCCTATACAACTAATGATATTAGATCTTGTTGAAAATAATTCTCTTTCTTCTGTTCCTTGAGGCCAAATATAAGCAGTAATCCTTGCTCCGTTGTCGTGATCACTATTTGTGGTTGCTAATGCGCTGCCAACAGAACTTGCATTTTCCGTATAATTATCAGACACTTTAGAACCACCCTCCATATGCCATACGGTTACTTGGATTTTGCCTCCAGAAAGATTACTGGTATTATATCTTCCTAATCTTAAAGAATTAGTAAATATTTTGGAATAGGCCTCCGCATCTAATTCTGTATCATTAATCGCAACCCTTGAAGACATATTTATTGCGTATTTACCATCTTCCAACTTTCTATATTGATCTTCACCCGTTATATAGATATTATCTGTTATCGCTTTGTTTGTTCCTAGATAAGTTCCATCTCTAGTGTAATAATCGTCCTTTCCATTTGGATCTATCTTATTTACAGGATTATTATGGCAAAAATGATATGGTGTTATATCTGGATTTTTCTCGCATAGCGGATCCATCCTGTCCCATCTTGCGGCGATTGGGTTATACTGGCGGGCGCCGTAGTCGTATGTGTTCAGCCCGTGCATTGTTTCCAGTTCCTTGCCGTTGTACTTGAAGGGCTGGAGGGTGGACCCTACCACGGCATTGGGGTCGGCGTATGGCGCACCGAATGGATAGTAGTTGGTCACCTGCTGCACCACACCGGAGTTACTGACCACCTCGCGGTTGCTGCCGAGGTGGTCCTTGTTGTAGTAGTGGAGGGCGAACTCGTACGTGGTGGAGTTGTTTACGGGTGTCCCGTTAGCATAGCCTCCGTCAAAGAGCACCTTGTCAATCAGGCCGTCCCACAAGACAAGATTCCCATCAAGGAGATAGTCATACTGGTAGGTTGCCATAACCTGGTTCTGAGGATACCCCTCCGGCTTCACACCGAACGTCCTCGTGACGTTGGGCACGGCAATGCAGTATCTTGCACAGAGTTTCTCCCCGGCGGCGGTGTAGGTGTACCTTATCTCATTGCCGTTGAGGAAGTATATCGTCTGGGGGTTGCCGTTGAAGTCGTAGTCGATGTATGCGATGCCGCGGCTCCTGTCGGCCACCAGTGCCCCGTTGGCATCGTACAGGTACTCGGAGCCGTTGGCCCCCTTGTACTCGAAGGTGCCTGTCGCGCTATAGTCTGTGACAGTCTCCGACACACCCGTCAGGCGGTAGCCGTCGTAGGAGAGTGTCAGGTTGTCCATCTGGCCGTAGCCGCTTGAAGAGTTCTTGCCGTTTCTGGTAATCCTTTTTATATTGCCGCTTGCAGCCTCATACTGGACGCTTTCACTGAATCTTCCCGAATTGTATGTGATATTAGTGCCCTCCCCATAAGTCGCCTGTGTCAGACGGTTGGCATTGTCGTATGTGAACTTGTAGCCGCGCTTCCTGTAATAATTGTGGTTCTCCCATCTCATGCTGCTGACATTGCCGTTGTATCGCGGCGATCCCGGCCCGCTGGCATAGAAGAGTTCCTCGCAGAAACTGTCGGTAGTGATGCCTGTCATCCACCCGTGCAGGTCGTAGGTGTAGTTGACATAGCCAAACGTGAACGGCCGGCTGATACTCGACAGTCGGCCCAGGTCGTCGTATCCGTAAGTCTGTGTGGCTATAAGAGGCGGGAAGCCGGAAGTGATTGACACTGAATAGACAGATGTACGGTCGGCCCCGTCATAGGTGTATGAGATGTCCTCGACCATTGAGCGGGTACCGTCAAACCTGTGACGGTTCCTTGTTTTATCCGGTTTGCCTGTATAGGTGTAAGCCGTTGACGTGATGTCATTCTTGCCGAGGTGGTTCACGGTATTGACCTGCGAGACGTTGTACCAGGAGTCGTAGTATATGGCGGAATACATATACCCCGACACTGACCCTTCTTTGATAACCGCCGTGACAGAGCCGGTTGGAAGGCCATGGCCCACGGACGAGTCAACGGAGTATCCATTTTCGACGTATGCCGTCAGCGAGGAGGGCACGCCGTGGTGGCCGATGAAGTCGTAACTGTCATAGTACGCAGCAGTGTACAGCGTCTGACTGCTCAGTGTGAGTCCATGTACCGTATATCCGCCTGTCGCAGTTGACGTACCGTCATATTCTGCATATACATGATAATGGTGTAGCGGCTCAGCAGAATAAGAGATGCTGTTGTGGCAGATACCGCTGATGCACTGCCTGCCGAACCTGTCGGGAATGCTGTAAGCCCATACGCCCGCCTGACGCTGCACCCCGTCCTGTGTCAGGATGCAGTTGCCCGCCTTGTCATAGACATAATAGATGGGTGCACAGCCGGGCAGTTTCTTATAGATGCAGTGACGCTGGTTGTCATAGCGATACACATACGCATATTTCTGCATCATGTCGTCGGAGTCGGGTATGTAGTCCGGCTTAGGACCGAAGTTTGAGATGATGTACTCGGAAAGGATTGGCGGAATGACATAGGTTATATCACCCTTTGGGTTGTAGATATAGTATGTCTTTCCCTGGCTGGTCTCACTGATTAGCAGCCTGCCGTTCAGGTCGGTGTATTCCGCGCTTAGGCAGGTGTCCTCGTCTGAGGTCAGGGTGCAGAGGTATTTCCTGGATTGTATCTTGTACAGGCATCCGTCCGTGTATGCATACAGGCCGGCACCCACATACTCGCTGTATGTGATGTTCACCTTCTTGTCGTTATTCTGCCACAGAGCGCCGGCCTTATACTCTGAGGAGGGCTGCGACGGCAGGAAACTGTCGTACTCCGTGCGTGAGAAGGGTGCTGTGTCCGAGTATTGCGACACGGCTAGGGAGGCAATCGTATTGCCGCTGACGAAACCGTTGCCGGATGAGGTGACGGGCAGCCAACTCTTCGTCCTCCGCCTGTACTCATCGTATTCATGGTGTATGGTAACGCTTGGCAGGGAGGAGCCAGGGTAGGACAGCGTCTCCTGCACGACATCGCCCAGGCCGTTGTCATAGACTCTCTCCTCTATCTTCTTCGTGCCGTCAGATATCAACAGCGTGCGAGATGCAATGCTGCTACCCGCCATACTCTGGGCTCTGGCGGGAATGATGAATGACATCATCAGGATAGGCAGGAATATCTGTCGCAGTTTCATCTCGGTATTACTGTCGTGAATAGTCTGGGCAAAGATACTAATAAATGGCGATATGGCACCATGTTTTACATATTTTATTAAAAGGTAGTGGGTTTTCATGTTGTTTTATAGCGACGGGTTCATAAAGTTATATTCATATTCACGTAAAGTCTCAGTGTTTGTCGTACCGTTTACCACTCTTTTCTCCCGTTTCAGTCTTCCCAGTCCATCGTACTCATAAAGGATGGTTTGCCCATTGACATCCGTATGGGAAGAGACGCCAACCAGTGGTATATAGTCCCATGTCTGGATTTGTGTATCCGGCAACAGAGTTTTTAAGGTTGAGTAACGCGACTGGGATGTACCTGTCATCAGTTGTGATACATGGCTCTGAATCTGTGTCCACGTGGCATTTTTGATCATGGCCAACAAGTACCTGCCGTATGTATCCCAGAGAAAGGCGGTGTGTACGTCTGTCCTCATATCCAGTATTTCCGTTGGGTTGCCAAACGAATCATACGATATGAATTCAATACTACCTTCATAAACCTCTCCGTTCCTCTCATATAGTTTGGAGGGCAGGAGGTCATTTCCAAAGGAGCCATAATCAACCTTATTTCCAGAAATGATTATGGTATCATTACCTTCATAGACCGTTTTTGTCTCCGAGGAAAGTAAAGATGCGAGCATATTACTTGACTTCATCGCCGCAATGACAGAATTGGTGTTTTCATTTGCTTCACCGACGTATGAATACAAATCCTTGTTTTTATATACATCAGTATAGATCCTGCTCTTCAGCACTCCGGAATACAGATACGAATATTCCTCGACCTGCGTATTCTCCCAAGTGCGTGTCCCACCCTCGCGTAAGGTCGTAGTGTATTTCTCACACATCGCAGATTTACCGATAATCTGGGATGCATTTTGGTAGAACTCACCGAGACTGAAATCCACCAGGTTTCTGCCTGTACCCATCTGGAGGGTGTGATAACTGCAATGCCCCCTTGAGACAATACTGTCGAATATATAGCCGCTTTGTGGTATGCTCTCCTCACTATATGAATAGGTCTCCTCGGATATGAGATTCCACGTGTCATTTATTATGTCATGGGAGTAATCTGATTTTGATTTCAACTGATGTCTTCTGGCCGGGTTTTCCATACATCTCATTCCCTGATTGTTATAATAATGTGACCAGGGGATGTCCCAGTGATCTGTCCATTGATCTTTTTATTGCAAACTGTCTTTATATATATAAATAGTACCGTCAGATAATTTGTATTCTACAATACCCCTATATTTATGCCATTTTAAATACTCAAATGTGAAATAATGCGGATTATGGTAATTCTGTTGCGAATTATTGTCATCAACTATTATTGTATCTTTGTATATACCATTTGAGTAGTTCCTTACATCTTTAATAGACAATGCATAGCGCTCTGCCAAGATAATATTCATTATTGGATCTTGATTATCTGATTCTTTTACATAAGATATGGAGATTTCTTCATTATGTCCATTATGATTTACTATACCACCATAATAGAAATGTGCATTGAAAACTGTACCATCGTTCATATCAAAATACCACTCATTATAGTTCTCTTCTACATTTTTCTTAATGAATCGCAATGTGTCTGTGCCATTATTTGTTTTTAGAATGTAAAAATTTAGAGTATCATATATATAAAAAAACAGACTATCCTGCTTTGTAAAATGATACATATGTTCTCTTTTCATCAGGCACGATGACACGAGAAGAAATATGCTAAATAATGAAATATATAGGTGAGTTTTTTTCATTATTATCTTTTTAGAAACGCATTTATAATATCTTTAATACTATGAGATGTTTTTTTCCCAGTATTGACCCAATTAATTTGTCCACTAGAAGGCTTGTGCATTATGTCCTGCCCCAAATTAACATAGTCACCGCGGGATCTAAATTGAGTAATAGTACCTCCTTGAAATAAAGATATAAAACCTGCTATACCGCCCATAGCACCTGAGATAGAAGCCGGATTAAAAATAATAGCATCCTTGCCTGTTAACTTACTTGCAAATGTTGCAAGACCACCACCAAGCGAATGCCCAGTATAGGTAAGTTCTGAATTTCTTGACACTATAGATTGTGTACTAAAACCTTGGATTGCAGATTGTAAATATTGAGGGGTTAAAATACCAAGAAAATTAATAATATCAGTAACAGCGTCTTTTGCGAATTCTGCAAATCCTGCATTTGTATCAGTTCCTGCAAATGACAAACAATATTCGTATTGATCTTCACCAACTTCTCTTTGGAACAACTTTGATTTAAAGCCTGATTTGCTATTAGTTGATTTTAACTCATACCAACCATTTTTGTTTAGCATTGTTGTATATTCTGAATTAGCCTCATAAGCAAGCGAACTCATCATTGCTGCTTCGAGGGAATCTGGATAACACCCATTAGGATCAATCAACATCACTGGGTTATTTGCGCAATACGCATACGGACTAATGCTGTAGTATTTTTCGCAGAGCGGATCCATCCTGTCCCATCTTGCGACAATTGGGTTGTACTGCCTTGCGCCATAGTCGTAGTTGTCCAGACCGTGCATTCTGTCCAATTCCTTGCCGTTGTACTTGTACGGCTGGTAGTCGGGATTGTATGGCGATCCTGTCTCAGCGTATGGCATGCCGAACGGATAATAGTCCATTCTCTGATACGCATTACCCCTCATGCCAATCACCTCATGGTTGTTGCCAAGATGATCTTGGTTGTAATACCTGAATGAGAAGGTGCTGGCTGTGGAACTTGAAGACGTCGCCAGTGCAAATCCGCCCTCAAAGAGCAACCTGTCTGTCTTGCCGTTCTTCATGACGAGGCTCCCCCCAAGGAGATAGTCGGTGGAGTCTTTATACAGGGTCTGGCTTGGAGTCAGGTCAGCAGGTCTCTCGCCGAAATTCCTCGTGATATTGGGCTTTGCCGTATAGTGTGCCACCCGCAGTTTCTCACCCGACGCACTGAACACATACCTCGTCTCGCTGCCGTTGATGAAGTATATCCTGCTGGGGTTGTTGTTGAAGTCGTAGGTGATATAGGCGATGCCCCGGCTCCTGTCAGCAACCAGGGAGCCGTTGCTGTTGTAGATATACTGGGAGCCATTGTCCCTTTTGTACTCGAATGAACCGGAAAAGTTATGGTCGGCATAGGTTTCCGATACGTTTGTCAGCCGGTTACCGTCATAAGAGAGGGTTAGGTTGTCCATCGGGCCGTAACTGCTTGTCGAAACCCTTCCGCGACGGGTAATCCCTATGATATTACCATGGGCATCATACTGCACACTTTCACTGAACATCTCATAACCAGTAATTGCATCGCCTGTGCCATATGTGGCTTGGGTTAGCCTGTTGGCGTTATCATAAGTGAACTTGTAGCCCTCCTTTGTGCTTGAAGTATTATGCTTCCATTTGATGCTGGTGATATTGCCGTTGTAGCGGGGAGTGCCGACGCCATCGGCATAGAACAACTCCTCTTGTAATTTGTTGGTGGTGATGCCTTTCAGCCATCCGTGCAAGTCATAGTCATAGTTGACATCCAGAGTCGAACTTAACTTGGACTGCCGCCTGATACTCGACAGCCTGCCCAGGGCGTCATATTCATGCGTCATGGTGGCAGACTCCGCCGGATTGCCGTGGGCGACGGAAACTGTACGTGAGGCCACCCTGTCCGCATCATCATAAGTGTTGGCGTAGTCTATTTCCGTCATGCTTGTACTACTTGTAGTGGTCTGAACTTTCACGTCCATGGGGTTGCCCGTGTATGAATATGAGGTGCACGTGACGTCGGTACCGCCTCGTTGGTTCGTGGACTTGACCTGTGAGACATTCCACCAGGAGTCATAGTACAGGGCAGAATACGTATAGCCCGACACGTTGTCACCGTTAATGATGGCCGTGGCAAAGATCATAGGGACAGGTTTTGATCCCGCTCTACAACTACATCTTTTCCCATATCTTATGCAATGTTGTGTAACTCTATTATTTGATATCATAATAACGATAACCATTATCTTTTATTAAAAGCGGGATCAAAAACTGAAGTGAACCCAGAAAGTTGGACACAACTTAAAGGTTCACTTCAAAACCTGTCCCCTTGATCCTCTGGATCATCAATCCTTTGTTCCTCCGATTCTTAACCTGTCCCATAATCCATCTGTTTCTCTTTTTTCTAATTACTCTTTTCGTTTTAAAGAGTCAGGAGAATGTTTATCCATATTCTTTTTCAGCCCTTTAGCATATACTACGGCCTTATATTTGCCAAAACCTTTATGACTCCTATCTTTTTCTCTGCAAGAGTATATCCACAAATAACCATCATAGCAAAATAGTATATATCCTGCCAATTCAGTATTATCATAAATTTTAAGCCATCTTGTGGTTAATGAACTAAAAGAATTGTTAAAATATATAACGTCGTTTTTTATTGTACCACCACCACATGATTTCCATCCAAATTGATTATAATAATTTGAGTTGTAATAATCCCAACCAAGTATTATTATAGTTGAAATGATAAAAATGGCTGTTAGTGAAAATATTCTAATTATTTTTATCATCTTTATCTGACATTAGTAAATCCTTCCAGGTTGATAATAATTACCTACAATTCCAAAACCATTTCTGCTTATTCTCATAGGATAAGCTCTTAATCCAAATAATAGAGATTTTGCTCCATTTCCTTTTATTCCTCCTACCATGTATGTAGGATATGAATAATTGTTGCGCATCATATCTAAAGAAATCCTTCTAACATTTGTATATTGCGAAGGATAGGAATATGCTGTTTGTCCATAAACATATACGTCCTTAAAATTATTAAGTCCGGAAACTTTTGTGGTAAATGATGTGTTTCCATTTTCGCTGATTCCTCCCCGACATCCATAAAATGTTGCCGAAGCATTATCTGCCCAATTAAAATGAATATTTGACCAACCTTCCATAGACATCTGAGTACCCTCTAATGCATATAAACTTGTACTGATGCTACCTATAGGACCGTCTATTCCAGAATGAGACCAAATCCCAAATTCTATAGTTTTACCAAAATTACTTGAATAAGTATCAACAATATTGTTTACAAATGTATTCAAGTCTGAAATATCTTCTATCGAATTAAGCAATACTATATCATTCTCAGAATTGAAGCCTTTACTATGTTCTATATCATATTTTCGAGTTTCTGCTGCAGCCTTAAACATTTCATCGCCTTGAGGGTTCCTTGTTGTATAAAACAACATATAAATATCCTTTCCTTCTGGATCAATTGCATTCACCGGATTATTATTACAATAAGCATACGGACTGATGTTATAGTATTTCTCTGCCAGCGGGTCAACACTCGTCCATATGGGTACACCGGCCACATCATACCACCGGGCTCCAAAGTCGTACATGTTCAGGCTGTTCAGTTTGTCCAGTTCCTTGCCGGTGAAGCGGTAGGGATGCGAGGTGCCGCCGGTCAGCAGGGCAGGATCCTCCATCTTCATCTCGCTGCCGAAGGGATAGTAGTTGACGGTCTCCTTGATGTTGTTGTTGCTGTCCACCACCATCCTCGTGCTGCCGAGGTGGTCGGTAATGTAGTAGTTCCAACTGGTCGGGGTGCCGTTGGCATTCAGTTCCACATAGCCGCCGCTGAACTTCCACAGCAGTGCCGTGTCACTGCGAAGGATCAGCCCGTCGATGTACAGGTCTTTGATGGATATGCGATAATAGGTACGATTCCCTTTAGGGAAGTATGACACATGTAGGCTATACAGTTTCCTGCCGTCTGGCGTATAGTCGTTATAGACCGTCTTCTTTATTGTGGCCCTGGCTATCAAAGAAGGATAATGAGAGTAGTCGTATGTAATTTTGTTGATGGCCCTGTTACTGTCGTATGTCAATGCGCCGTTACCGTCATAATGATACTCAGTGGTTGAATCATCGCCGTCGTCGAAGTCGAGGGCACCGTTGTAGTTAAGAGTCTCGGCATAGTCCGTGACTTTCAGCAGGCGGTTGCCGTCATAGGTGATGGTTAGGTCGTCGATGGCACCGAACGTGCCGTCGTTCTTCATGCCGTTACGGAGCAGTGACATAATGGAGCCGTTGGGGTTGTATGTCACCGACTCGTTGTAGCGGTCCGCAGTACCGTTGGCGGACGAGGAATACTGTGAACTGGTCAGCCGTCCCAGACTGTCGTAGGTATAGTCGTATCTGTGCTGCTCACCGTTGGCGGTGTTCCGCCAGAGCATCCTGCCGATGTTGCCACTGTACTGGGCATTCGTCGCCGTCTCGCGCAGCAACTGTTCGCTGAAGCCACATGGCGACGAGACGCCCGTCAGCCATCCGTGCAGCGTGTCGTAGGTGTATGTCATATCAGCCGCCGTACCAGGACGGTTGTCAGCAATGACATTGCCGAAGACATCATACGTGGGATTGCTGACAGTCTGGGTGCTTGTGTCGCCATTCTTGTCAATATGGGTTATTCTATTATTTGATATCATAATAACGAAAACTATTATCATTTATTGAAAGAGGGATCAAAAACCTGTCCCCCCGATCCTTATGTCCCCCCGATCCTTATTCAGAACTGTCATCTGACCCAACAATTACTTTCTAAGTTCTTTTATCATTGTTGAAAAATCAAAATTCCTTTTTCCTGATTCTTTTATCTCAAGACCTTTTCCACTCAAAAAATCCACTATTTTGTAATAGTATTCTCTTTCAGGAGTAAAATAGTTTATTTTCTTTTTCTCCAATTCTTCTTTAATATACACACTTCGTATAATCTTTCCATAATTCTCTTTTTTATTACCTCTTATGTGGAAAACAGGATAACTATAATCAGCACCATGCTGAAGAAGATAATATGCTATTTTATAGTGGTTTACAATTAAACTTTCTCCAAGAGCATTACACTCACTATTCTGTATATAGTTTACATCAGCTCCGTTAGTTATTAGTAGAACTACAGCATCTTCAAAACCGTCAAAACATGCCGACATCAGTGGGGAACGTGGCATCTTGACAGAATCTGCGAATCCCACAACATTTACATCCGCACCATATTTGATAAGGCATTTGATGATTTTAACATTTTTGTTACTTGCGTAACTTCCATAGCATGCTTTGTTTAAAGGGGTTTCGTTATACTCTTTATCTCGTATATTTACATTTGCACCAACTTTCAGTAAACATTCTATGGATTTCATTTTATGATTAACAACCGCCAGATGCAATAGCGAAACTCCATACTTTTGACTTTGATAATCTAGCAATTGGGGATTCTCTTTTAGCATCTTAAAAATTTCTTCTTCATTCTCATCCTCAACGGCTTTTGCAAAATCCCACGCTGGAGTTCCTTGAAAAAGCCGAAAATCATTGTTTGGCAATAACCTTTGATCAACAATTCGCTCACGATTGTTACAAGAATAAAATGTCAACAAAAATAAGACTATTATTATGCAATAGTTTTTCCACATACAGCATATTCAATTTAATAGAAGTTATAAATACTATGCCCATTTATTCTATTGGGTAAAACGTATTTTCTATTGCCATTGACACTGGGAAGTAACATACTCCTATTTTGTATATTATTTAAAGGATCCGTAATAGTAATGTATGCATTAATGCTTTTCTCAGACTTAAAAGCCAATTTCCAACCTCCTTCACGGACTTTAGTTGCTACGCTTACCCCAGCAGCGTTGAAAGTAAAAGCATTTCTTCCCTTTCCATCTCCAAAAGTTAATAAAGAATTGAGGGCTGCCTCACCACCTCCCAATGAATGACCAACAAAATTCAATTCTTCATTTCCTAATTGAGAGGAAATTTTACGAGCATTTACGGCAGATAAATGATACTGATTTGAAAGTCCTACTACTTGTGCAGCATCTGACATCCAATCATCAATATCATTGGGTTCTGTACCTGCTGTTGCATAAACATATTCTGTTACATCTCCATTATCATTTACCTTTTCATATACTTGTGATTTTAATCCTCCCTCGTTGCTTATACCAAAATTCCTTGAACTTACGCGCCAACCACCAGTTAGAATATCATCTTCTTTATCCCCATAGACATGAGCAGCTATTCGAGCTGCTTCATCGTCTGTAGGTTCTTTTCCCTCTGGATCAACTAACATTACTGGATTTCCCGCGCAATACGCATACGGACTAATGCTGTAGTATTTCTCGCAGAGCGGGTCAACGCTTGTCCACATCGGGACGCCGGCCACGTCATACCACCGGGCTCCAAAATCGTACATGTTCAGGCTGTTCAGTTTGTCCAGATCCTTGCCGGTGAAGCGGTAGGGATGCGAGGTGCCGCCGGTCAGCAGGGCCGGATTCACCATTTGCATCTCGCTGCCGAAGGGATAGTAGTTGATGGTCTCCTTGATGCTGTTGTCACTGCCGACCACCATCCTCGTACTGCCGAGGTGGTCGGTAATATAATAGTTCCAACTGGTTGGGGTGCTGTTGGCATTCAGTTCCACATAACCGCCGCTGAACCTCCACAGCAGCGCTGTGTCACTGCGAAGAATCAGGTCGTCAATATAGAAGTCTTTGATGGATATGCGATAATAGGTACGATTCCCTTTAGGGAAGTATGACACATGTAGGCTATACAGTTTCCTGCCTTCTGGCGTATATTCGTTATAGACAGTCTTCTTTTTAGTGACCCTGGCTATCAAAGAAGGATAATGAGAGTAGTCGTATGTGATTTTGTTGATGCCCCTGTTGCTGTCGGATGTCAAAGCGCCGTTACCGTCGTAATGATACTCAGTGGTTGAATCATCGCCGTCATCGAAGTCGAGGGCACCGTTGTAGTTAAGACTCTCGGCATCATCCGTTACTTTCAGCAGGCGGTTGCCGTCATAGGTGATGGTTAGGTCGTCGATGGCACCGAACGTGCCGTCGTTCTTCATGCCGTTACGGAGCAGTGACATAATGGAGCCGTTGGCATTATATGTCACCGACTCGTTAAAACGCCCCGCAGTACCGTTGAAGGACGAGGAATACTGGGCATTGGTCAGGCGTCCCAGACCGTCGTAGGTGTAGTCGTATCTGTGCTGCTCGCCGTTAGCGGTATTCCGCCAGAGCATCCTGCCGATGTTGCCGCTGTACTGTGTGTTCGTCGCCGTCTCTCGCTGCAATTGCTCGCTGAAGCCACACGGTGACGAAATGCCCGTCAGCCATCCGTGCAGCGTGTCGTAGGTGTATGTCATGTCAGCCGCCGTACCGGGACGGTTGTCTGCGACGACATTGCCGAAGACATCATACGTGGGATTGCTGACAGTCTGGGTATTTGTGTTGTTGTTCTTGTCGGTATGGGTCACCGCTGTGTTTGCAAGCAACCGTGTGCCTGTATGATAGGTGTTCACTGTCCTGCGCCCCGCAAGGAAAGAAATATGCGTGTTGCTGTAAGTATAGACGCTCTCCTCCTCGGTCACCACATCACCGACAAAGTTATACGCTGTATGCACAATCTTCATCCATTTGTCATCGTAAGCACTGAGTTTATACGTCATGCGTCCGTTTGAGTCATAGCGGTACATCTCGAAGTATCCTTTATTATTGCTCGTATAACGCAATGTTGCCGTAAGTCTGCCTCTAGCCACCACCGGCGACGCATATACGGCATTGATGGAGTCCGCCCACTCAGGAAACAGTTGCGCAACCTCCTGACGGAAAGAATAGTCGTCGTAATAGTTTTTTGCCTCCACTTTCAAGGCATTACTTGAGGTTGCTTCTCCACGTGTGGCACTGATGGTTTGCAGCAGTAGTCGCCCGATGGCATCATAACTATAATTGCGGTACAGTGACTGTGTCTGTGACCGCAGATACCCGTCCTGCTCCGACTCTATACGGCCAGCCTCGTCATACCAATATCTGACCGCATAGCAGCCAGGCAGTTGCTTTTCCGTGCAACGCCCCCTGTTGTCGTAGGTGTACTTGTACCAGTATTTCGACATCTGTGAAGTGCTGCATTGCTGGCACATGGGGGGTAGCACATATTTCAGGCGGCCGTAGCCGTCATAGACATAATAGGTGTCATTGTCCGACGCCCTGCGTTCGAGGATGATGTTCCCATGCATGTTGACATATACTGTCATGCTACGGCCGTCCTCATCGGTAGTCGTGGTACTTGTCAACAGGCCAGACGGATACATCCCGTCGTCATGGAGGCTGCCGTTGGAAGCGACGGAATACTTCCTTACCGTTCCTGCCGGAACTGCGTTGCGGGTGATCGTGGCGATGTGGTCTTCCCAGGCAACGCCGGGTTTCTTGGTGCTTGCCAACTCCTTGAAGTCGTCATAATCATAATCGCTGTATGCTTCTGTGTCGTTATAAGTGGTTCTCGCCAGATAACTCACGTCGTTGAGGTAATCCAAGCCTGTGGCGGGAACAGGGGCCCACTGTCTGGAAAGCGGCATATGGGGGGAATAGTCCAACTTCACCACCAAGGGGGTCTGCGAGGTGTTGCTTCCCACATCCACCGTCTCTGCCACATTGCCCAGTTCGTCGTAGTAGTCGATATGCCGCAGGAACGTCGTTCCCGCATTATCAAGATACGTCTTTGTCTGGACATAGTTCTTGAAACTGCTTTGGGCTGTCGAACTGGTGTACATCATCAGCACAAGACATAGATACATGTATCTGTTAATTATAGAACTAAGTAAACTCATATAATATTGTTGATACGACTCTGATTAACTTACTTTAACTACTTGCTTCCTGTCACCGGCAATAATTGCCAGCATAACGACGCTGTTGATGGGCCGCCTGTCAAGGGTCATTGTTTTGTGATACTCACCTTTGCCAAGCGATACATAGGTAACACTTCCCAACATTCTTCCTGCAAGATCGTATGCATAGAAGGTGGCATCTATATCTTCTGCAACGATGAAGTCAAGTTGGATTTCACTCTGACCGGGCTGTAGTGATGCTGACATTTTAACAGGGAATGGGGATTCGTCCTCATTGCCATTCTGATCTGTAGATTGCTCTTTTCCATTTCTCTGGGCTATGATCTGGCTGTTTGCATCATCGTAAGCCAACTCAGAGAGTTGCAACTCAGGCATATACAATGAGGTGATTATTGTATCAGAGACAATTTTCCCGTTTGACTTACTTCTAATGATACGGGTATCCATTACCGGGTATCTGCATCCGGAATAATACCACAGGTATTTGTCTTCAGTAACCTCAGACACTATAGGCTCTGCTTTGTCATCATCAAAAATGTCATAATTTGATATAATGGTATTGTGATGATGAATCCTTAATACATCCTTCATTGTCTCATTCCCATCGGTAAGAACGCCCCAGCCGTCACACACGGTATAGCAACTGCCTTCCCCCTCAATGGTGAAAGTGTCGAAATAGGTGGTTTTACGGGAATAGGTGTCTGCAATGCTATCCCCGTAGGCAAACGGGTATTTCAATTCCGGCAAGAGTTTGTCCTGAACACTGAAAAAGTCGCGTTTCTGGAATCCACGCATGAATACTCCCTTGTCTGTTGCTATATAATGAAGCATGAGATCACCTTCAACAATGGTAAGGCTGTCATTTCTCAAGATTATCGACTGTTTGATATAGTTATCCCCCTTCTTGGCAGAAGGCAATTCCCACACACAGTTTTCTCCTCTATCGCCAACTGGTTTGTTATCGGCAATGATACGATACATTTTATCGCCATCACGGTATCCGTTGTGCTTACTTGTTATTGATGTCTGGGCAAAAGAGCCAAATGCAACTAAAGATGCAACAACCGTTGAAAGAATGGTTTGAGTTTTCATGTCTATTGAAGTTTTAAATGATAGTTATATTCTTCTCTTTTCCTATAGATCTCATCATATTTGGCAGAAAGCCTGCCAAAAGAATCATAAGTGTATATGGTTCCTAAGTTGGAATCGTCTATTTCCGAGGTCATACCAAAATATGGGTCATAAGTGTACGTGGTGATATGTATGGAATCAGGAAGCGAGTCTCGTATTTCTGTATTCAGAACTCTCAAGTTCGCACAGTCTGTCTCGCTTTCTATTTTCCTATATGTCGCTAACTGCTGTAATTTTAATCTTAAAGTTGTGGATGTCTGGTATGTCGTATAATCCATATTATCAATAATGGCAACAGGATAACGCCCGCCATATCCCCATACATAGATCCTGTCCTGAGTGTCGTTGAGCCTGACATGTTGTGGGTTATGCCATTCATCATAAGTCATGATTTCCCCTTCCTTATATAAATCGGCATGATAATCAATATTATTACCACTGACGGACGGTGCACTGGAACTGTTATTTTCGGTGTTTTTAATCTTATATAATGATTTCAGCAATGGTAAGCCCGAAAGCGTCTGATAGTCCTTGCATTCACCACCAACGATTATGCCATTACGTTTGAGAACTGTTTTTATCGGGTCTGCGACAATGTTCTTTTCTATCAGCCCGTTAACGGCTACTATTTCAGGTGATGTGCTGTTACCCACAATGTTTATAATGTCGCCGGGAAAATAATGATAAGTTTTTTTACTCTCGTTGTTACGAGTATAGGATGTAAAGGCGACACGTCCCTTGTTGTAGGTTACTGAATAGTGCTCGGAGATAGAGTCATTATCATAATATCGGGTGGTGGTGATACCACGAAGGCGGCATCGTCTGGTAATATACTCTGACATACTAATCAAGTGAGCCGTATAATCTATGTAAGGAGGGTTAGGCAGACTGTAGTTATAATAGTCTTGACTAACTACCTTATATCCATATTTTCTATCCATATTAACTACCCCTGTATAAGTGTACTCCTTGATGCTTCTTACGTCTCCATCTCTACCGATGAATACCTCCTTCAGTGGGTTATCGACAATATAGGCCACGTTATAAAACTCACCCAGAGGGTATGCCATATAAGTCAAGTTCTCATTGTTTAAGTATGCCATATAGTTTATATATCCAGATTTCGTACCAAAGATTCTATTGCCAACCTCTACTAAACTGGGGTCGGGAGATGTAGATGACGTGTACGGATAAACAATAATATAGTTAACAGGTGGTGACACTATTTGTGGCTCAAAATAGTGAATGGTCCTATTAAGGACATCGCCATTTTCATCCTTTTCAACTTCCTCGACTTCCGTATAGCAGACTGGTGGTCCCATGAAAGTATTGAAGGCTTTGCCTAATGTCAACCTTGAAGCATGGTAGTTCCATGCTTGCAGATTTTTTTCAGGCGTGTAATAAGTTGCACAGTGAATGCTGGGATTAGTCATAACACCGCTGCTTGGACCTACGACGTTATAGTTAGAATCATGCAACTTATAAATATAATCTGTTTGCTGATTAAGTTCTGACCCATAACGTACTTTCGAAGCCAATCGTCTCCCATGTATCATGTGTTTGGTAGAACTCCAAGTATTCTCGTCTGTCCAATTGACCTTGCTATACCAATGGTCTTCATAAGTGAATTCATCCGTTGCTCCGTTTGGATAGTTAATGCCGGTAAGGCAAAAGTAGTCATACGCTGTAGCACCAATATTTTCATACCTGATGTCTATTCCCTCAAGATATGTATATGGTGTGTTTGGATACATCATCCAGCACAACGGGTTTCCAACTCCATCTAGGTTTACATAAGCCTGAGGCCCAACGTATGCTGTCCATGAGTCACGTGGCATGCATTCGCCATTCTGGTATAGTCCTTCTGCAAGTTTTGATTTTGAGAATTTGTATGAGTAAGTAAACTCATATGGTGGAAGCCGATTGCCGACAGCGTCGTATTGGGTGATCGATGAAAGTTTATGCCTACGATCACACCAGTTATATGGATCTGCATGCAAACTTTCAAATAAGCCAGAATTGTCAAGTTCAAATCCTTTTACGAAAATATTGTTTTCATCTCTCAGTTCTATTTTATTAATTCTTTTAGACTCCTTACCTACTGTTATAGACCGGTTGCCAATACCGCCTCTGTCGTCTCTTATGGCAGAATAAAACAAAACAGTACCAAATTCTGACCCGATGGATGTTATTCTTTGTGTGCTAAATTTGTCAAAAGAAGTCTCATTTTCTTCTGTCGAAAGGTCGACATACTCTTCCGCTGCATAGTTAAATGTAAAGAGTCCTCCTTTAGTAGTTACGATTCTGGTGAGGAACCATGATGTGGATTGGCAATTTACACTAACTGTTCGCGTTTCAACACCTTCATAATAGAATTTAGTTCCGTCGTCAGCAGTAATGCAAAAACCGTTCCCGACAGAATCAATTTTATACGACTCATCAGGATACAATGACATTGTTGTCACGTTACCGTCAAAAGATACATTTATTGTTCCGCTATGTCCGGGAAGCGAATATGTAAATTCGTCGGGCATAGGGTCTTCTTGGATATCGTAAATGAAATTATGATTGGTACTCCAGTTATTGACTATATAATCAGGATTACTAAGATGTTCTTTGTTTGAGTATCTGGTTTCAAGATCATCATTACCCCTTATTGTCTTTGTTATGACTCCGCCGGCCATTAATGCCCATCCTAATCCAACAGGAGAAGCCTCTGTAGTGAAAGTGACATCTCCACTATAGAATACAAGGGAGATGGGCAAATCATAGCCTTTGCCTTTGAGTTCCAAAAGAGGTATGTTCAGAGAAAGTTGCCCTTTGCTAAGTGCAGTCTCTGCCTTCACTGCAACATCGAACTGACTTGCATTGACACTTGGACGGATAATCTCTGCGTTTATCTGTGCTAATGCCGAGATTGACAAAAGAGATAGGAATACTGATAATATGTGTGGTATCTTGTTCATAATTTCAATTTTTTATTATGTTGTATCAACTTCGGCGGCAAAGATAGAAAGAAAAAAATAAATAAACAAGTCTTTTGTGTTTCAAATAAACACAAGATAATATGTTGATAATCAACAATATATATTCTATTTTTGATTGTTTTTTTGTGTATACGAAACGTTCGGGTCGAATAATCTTTAGCACTTAAAGCCTTAAAAAATACAAATTACTTTTGCTGGTTACGATAGTTTTTGTATTTTTGCATTCGTGATTATGCCACTCTCTCGTGGGGCGGCTGATGACAGAGCATTTAGATGGAAGTTATCCCACTTCTAAAAATCGGAAAATATTTAGTCAGGGATAATGAACAGAAGAATGTTCACGTCTGTGATATTGTGCCTTCTGGGCTATTATCATATAAGGCGTGGGCAGTTGTTCATTATTTGACTACGGCTTTTTCCGATGCCTTAGAAGTGATAATGGCGACTTAGCACACGCCTATTTCTATTCTATTTGTTCTCCTGTATTGTATGTAAAACAAATAGGCTATGGATTTAAAGGAACTTGGTGAAAGGCTTCAGATGATTAGGAAGCATCTGGGAATCAGTCAGAAACAACTGGCAAAGGCAACGAAACTCTCACAGCCCGCCATTTCGAGGCTGGAAAATGGCGAACAAGTCTACGCCTCGGCCTTGTTGGCGGTGTTTGACTTTTATCGTGACAAGGTAAGCCTTGACCACCTCTTGGATCCTGACTTAGATACAGACGACGAAACTTTATTATATTGCAGTTGTCAGGAACGTCGTCAAAAGTTTGATAACCGGTTGTCTGCCATAGCCCATGACCTAGAAGAGAGTCTGGAGCAGATTTCGGCTTTGAGGGACGAGATATAGTATAGACACTATTCGATGGGCTTTGTCCTGCTTCTCAGGGAGCGCAAACCCTCAGGTGATATTCCCAGAATACGCATGACTTCTTTATCGTCTTTGAACATCTCTTTAAGTATCAAGTAGAACATATTGTGGGCATTCAATTTTGTGACTCTTTTCACCTTCCTCAGTCGGTTGTAGGTCCGGTAGTTGATGGCCCCGTAATAATTGTTGAACAGGGCCTGATCCTTACTGGTCCATTTGCTGGTGGTCTCACCATTCAGGATACGGTCATAAAGCATACGCCCCTTTTTCAGTTTTGGCGACTCGTCATCAAGCAGTTTCCTGATGTTCTTATTGAGATTCTCTATGGCAATCTCTGCATCCTTGGCTTCTTCTTCCAGTTTGCTTATTCTCTGACTGTCTTTTTCCTTATGGCTTTCCAGATCTTTAATCTGTGCCAGGATTTTCTCCTTGTTGGTTTTCAGTTCTTCAATCTCAGTGGTATAGGTATAGAGTTGCATCTGGTGCTCTCGTTCCAGGGCCTCTTCTTTCTTCCTCCGCATATAAATGTAGAAAGCCAGAATTCCCACAATGACGGCAAGTACCATAAGTATCCTTTGGGCATCTATCAGTTTCTTGTCAGCCTCGTGCATGGCCACCTCATGGTCGAAACGCAGTTGCAGATCCTTGATGGTGTCGTTTCTTAACAGGTAGAGCATGCTGTCCTTGATGGCAATGACATCGTCCAAGTTCTTGCTGGCCTCTTCCAGATTTCCACGCTCCAGGTCGTAAGACAGAATGCTATAGATGAGATTGTCTTTATTGTATCTGCTGTCTTTTGTCAGTGCTTTCTTCCAGAGTCTATACGCCTCCTCCTTGTTGCCTTCAGCATAATAGACATCGGCCAGGTGATCAAATGTTCCAGGATGTTCGCCATAATCTAATGCCCTTTCAAAATATTCCTTTGCTTTATCCAGGTCTTTATCTTTATACAATTGGCCAATATTTGTTAGAAATTCTGTTTTATCGAAATCATATACATGGTCAAGAAGAGGAATGGTTCTCTCTACATAAACAAGTGCACTGTCATATTGGCCCAGATTTGCAAAAGCGAAATAAATTTTATTGTATGAATAGGCCATCCAATTCTTGTTTTGCGCTTTCTGGGCCAAATCCAGGGCTTTCTTGGCATATTGGAGTTGCAGTTGGTCATTCTCGCACAGGCCATTAAGATAAGACAGATTCTCTGCAATCTTAAACTGAAGGCGTGTGTCATCGGTGTTCAATGCCTGTTGTTCTGCCTTCTTACATAGTATTATCGCTTGTGAATAATCTCCACAAATTCTATATCTACAAGATTTGTAGTAATAAGCATCTGCCAGTTTCTGGTTATTATCCACCTTATTATAGTATAGAATGGCCAAGTCCAGCAATGAATCTGAAGATAGGGGTTGGTTGGTGAGGTAGCCTAACTGTGTTGATAGCAAATAATAATGGGCCCGTTCTTCATCCGTCATAGATGCTTCGGCCACTTCTTTCAACTGTATATTGGCAGAATCATATTGTTCCCTGACTATCAGAGAATCAATCTGACAGAGTCTTTCTGATACTTGAATGTCATTACAGGCAGACAATAGGAGTAGGAGGGCAAATGAATGTATAATCTTTCTCGTCATGATGCTGCAAAATTAGTCATTTTTATCGAAATAACAAAATAAAAACTTGTCTTTGTTGTCATTATTCGGTTTTTCTTATGCTTTTTCAGTATAATATAGCGTTTCGTATAAAACGCTTTTGAACATTATAATCGTTTAACCGCCATAAAATCAGAAAGATATATCATTACAATTTGAAACGGTAATTATGCTGTAATTATACGGATTTTCTATATTTTTGCAGCGATTTTTTTAAAACTCAAATAAAATGAAAAAGTTAGTATTAGTATTGTTAGCGGGGTTGTTAATGACCCCATCAGTGATGTTTGCAGACAAGTATAAAAGCAAGAACATCCTTCCTGCAAGTTCTCCTATCAGAACTCCGTCTCAGTATTCTTTCACCCTGTATTTGGATGAGGATACCGGTGATTTGGAGATTACACCGAATGATGCCATCACGGGGCTGAACATCACCATCACGGCCAATGGAGTGACGTATCTGGACACCACGGTGTCGCTGAATGCGGGTCAGTCGTATACAGACTGCCTTGACTACCTCGGCGTGGGGACGTACCTCCTGACCCTTTCGACGGTTGACGGCGTGATCGAACAGTACGAGATCACCGTCGAGGACGACGAATAAGGAAAGTCTGCCCTCACCGCCTCTCTGAGAGGCAACGCTTCCAGTGCCACCCCGTCGGCGGGTGGCACTGATTTCCTACCCCAAATCTAATCAAGAAAACCAATTATCTATGGACTTTAGTCAGGATGACCTTACATCCACCCAACTCGTGAGCATCAACCTCAGCGAAGACAGGCAGTACCTGATGCTCACGGAAAAGAAACTCATCAACTTGAAAGCCATCGACCTGCTTGCCCATGAGGACGAGCGCGTCAGGCAGGCGTATCACATCAGCCGTATCTTCGACCGCTACATCGACCACACCCGGCGTATCCGTCTGGTAGAGGAACTGAAGGAACTGCTGACCCTGCGCGTCATCGAACTGAATATGGACGAGCAGGGGGAGCATGTCATCAACGTGCTGCGCAACAAGGGACAGACCGCCCTGCTGCGGCTGCTGCTCAAGTACACGACACCCCAGAAGCGCCATAGCCTGACGCAGAGCCAGTCCTTCAACACCCTGAAACACCTGCTCATGCAGCGGATGCGCCACCAGGGGCTGCCCATCTCCGTCAACAGCCTCAGTGTCACCCTCAGTCGCGCCGTTAAGACATTGTAGCAGGATTGTCGTAAAGGTTTTTCCCGATTGTTATATAAAGGACTGAGAATCAGTATCCTTTTGGACATGCTGTTTTTCTGTTGTTACGACATTTTACGACTTTTTGCCTTGTGGGGATTCTTACCGTAACTTTGCACCGTCAACGCGCTGATAAAATAAAAGGTGAAAAAGTAAAAAGGTGAAAAAGTGAAACATTTAAAAACAAGAAAGACTATGAGCAAGAGACAGAATTTTATGCTGAGTCCGCATTTCAGTTATGAGGAGATGACACATTCGGAGTGGGCAGAGGAACACGGGGTGGACAACACGCCCGACGAACTGCAACTGGCAGGGCTGATCAACCTCTGTTGGAAGTTGGGCGAGCCGTTGAGGGAGGTCTTCGGGCCGATACACATCAACAGCGGGTTCCGGTCGGCGGCGGTCAACGAGGGCGTCCACGGCGTGGGCAACTCGAAGCACCTCTCCGGCGAGGCGATGGACATACGTGTGACAAACAAGGAGATCGGATTGGAGTACTTCGACTTCATCCGCAAGAACGTGGACTACGACCAACTGCTGTTCGAGTTTAACCGCAAGGGGGCGATGTGGCTGCACTGCTCGGTGTGCCTCGACCCGAAGGAGAACAGACATCAAGCGTTCCGGAACTATGGTGTGTAAGAATTGCGGACGGGAACTGCCTGAGGAGCAGTTCGAGATGTGTAAGACCGGCACGCGG
>JAGCRH010000081.1 GCA_017964785.1 Prevotella sp. | reverse complement strand
GCCCTTTATGGTTCTTTTTGGTGGGATTCCGAGTATAAGACATGCCGTTTCTGTGGAGAGCAGGAACTGACGGAGGGAACTGATACCAACGAATACTTTAAACACTCGCCTCATTACTACATTATCGGAGTGATGTTCCACAAATAAACCGAAATGATTATGAACAAGAAAACTTTCATTACAATGATGCTTGCCCTCGTCGCAATGACGGGGCTGGCACAGACAAAGACTGCAACTGTCACTGGTTATTCACCCGCTCTGAAAGACGGTACATTAGTGCTTGCCGGTGCTGGCCTTTCTGGAACTGTTTTAGATACCGTCCAAAGCGGTCATTTCGCCTTCTCTCTACCAATTGAGGAACTCACAGTTGGCACTCTTTTTTTAGATGGCGAAGGCTGTCCCAATTATTCCTTCTTCTTCATGATGAAGCCTGATGTGTCTGTAAAACTGACGGGTACGGATTGTCTCTATCCACTATGGAATGTGGATAGCCCGATTCCTGAGCAACAGACACTGAACAGTATCACGGAGCATTGTCGTGATGTCATAGCAGAATATCTCCATCTTCAAGAGAACAAAGAATGGTATAAAGACAGGGATAAGTGCGACGCCATCAATTTGAAGTTAATGAAACAGGAGATAGACATCCTGTCATCACAGCCTGTGGATGCTGCTTCTTTAAATGTCCTGTGGCGAATTTCCAGACCACTGAAGAACATGAAAGACTTCCCATACATGGAAGAGTTGAAGAGTTTGGAGAAGTCTTTCGCAGCCCGAGCACCGAAAGAATTTGATAATCAATTGGCAGAGATTCACACCTATATTTATCCTCCGCATGTCTTACAGGTGGGCGAAGAGGCCGTCGATGTTGAACTCTTCGACATGCAGGGCAACAAGCATCATCTGTTTGATGCCTTCTCTGATGGCCGTTACGTGTTGCTCGATTTTTGGAGCATCGGTTGTGGCCCGTGTCGACTATCTGAACCAGAGATGAGGGAGGTCTATGGGCGAATGAAGGATAAGCTGGAAATCATTGGTATCAATCAGGATAATCTCTCCACATGGAAAAACAACGACTTCAGTAAAAGCATCGTTTGGAAGAACTGGAACGACGGCAAGATGGGAAGTAGCGTCGCCAGCAGATACTGCGACGTTGGCGCTGTGCCTTATTATGTCCTCATTTCACCTGATAAGCGCATCATTTGGAAGGCTGTGGGCTATCAACCAGGATATTTCTTGGGAATGGCGGAGACCTTTAACTGCCCAAAACAGGACAACAGTTCTAATCTGGGGCTCGTTGTGCGTCATGTCGATGCCTATGCAGAAGGTACCAAGGTCAGTTTCCGCTATTATACAAAGAAAGGATATTGGTTCCGCATTGCCAAGGATTCCTATCTCACGGCCAATGGAAAGAAGTATAAACTAACAGCAGCCGACGGCATCAAACTCGATGTTGACAACTTCCCTGAGGTAAACGACTTTACTGCCAAGGAAGACTACATAGGCGAAATAAACTACAGCGACTTCGCACTCACCTTCGAACCGTTCGACACCATCCCCACCACCTTCGACTTCATAGAGGGTGATGTACAGGGTGCTTTCGTCATTCGCAATGTTTCAGTAGAATAAACCATTATGAACAAGCGAACAATAATTACGATAATGTTCGCCCTCGTCGCAATGACGGGGCTGGCACAGAAACTAGTTGTCTGGGAAAATCCATCAGCCTTTATAGGCGAGAGTAGTGCAGAATTTAAGGTTACCAAAGTGGAGCTGAAACAAACAGAAACGGTACTGCACTTCCATGCTCAATTCACCCCCCACTATTGGATTAAATTTGCTAAAGAATCATTCCTGCGCACACCTGATGGGAAAGAGTATATCGTTACAAGTGGCGCAAAGACCAACGATAAGGAAAGTGACCTGCAACTCGATTCGCTCTTCTGGATGCCTGATAGCGGCGAGGCCGACCTGGTTCTACACTTCAAACCCGTGCCGCTTGACACGCAAGAGATGGACTTTCTGGAGGGCTACGAGGAAGGAGCATTCCGATTCTGGAACATCTGCGATACGAAGAACAAGAAGAAACTGGAGGTTCCTGGCGATTGGAAAAATGTGAAGTATGCCAAAGACGAAACCCTGCCCATCGCTAAAATCAATAAAGGTGTAGCCACCATCAATGTGAAGATACTGGGCTATAAGCCTGACATGAAACTGGAATTCTATGCAGGGGGATTTGTACCCTTGGGATCAACGCAACAAATGGATAAGTCATTCCCGTTTGCTGATAACGGTACGCTTACCGCAGAGATTCCCTTGTGGCTGACTCGTGAGGTAACTGTCGGCGTTCAAGGATTGGCTTACACCAACATCATCATTGGCCCAGGACAGGAAACCTCCATACTGATGCAGGTCTGCGATGACCATCGGCCGTTCCTTGCTTTTAAGGGTTTCTTCGCCAAGACCAACATGGACTTGGTGAATGCCCACGACACGCACAAATCTTTTACGGATGACGATGAGACATATCTGAAAGTCAAGGAGTGCAAGACACCTGATGAAAGACTGCAGTGCCTGACAAACATCTTCAACCAGCGTACTGCTGCTATCAAGAAAACTAATTACGCCACTGCGGCCAAAGATCTGCTCTGCATGACAACAGAAGAGAATTACTTTAGATGGACACATCTGTTTGCAAGCACTTTCTGCCAATATCAAGTTGGTGCAGACGGAAAAGTCTATAGAACCTATGAGAATTACGAAGAGAACTACAAAAAATGTATGGATATGCTTCCTCTTACTGAAGAGGCTGCTGCTTACAGTTGGAAATATCTAAACGAGCCCGCATCACCATCCTGTCTGGCGTTCTGGTACACGACAATAGACACGTTTGACAAGAATGCGAAAGAAAAGAATGCTTATAACGTGGAACTCCGTAGTATTCCATCAATATTGGGTAGGTATGACGAAAAACTTGTTGATACGATACTCAAGGATATGACCTTTGAGGATTGCAAGGCTGTGGTCCGAGAGTTTCAAGCCGATCAGCAGCGCATTGCCAGGCAACTGGCCACTCAGGAAAGCGTGTTCTATAAGAAGTACGACGACGTGGCCCCAGAGGACATCCTCCAGACCATCCTCGACAAGTATAAGGGCAAAGCAGTACTTATCGACATCTGGGCCACGTGGTGCGGTCCCTGTCGTGCTGGCCATAAAGCAATGGCACCCATGAAAGAGCAGATGAAGGGGCAGGACATCCAGTTTGTATATATCACCTCTCCCTCATCGCCTCTTAAGGCTTGGCAAGAAATGATTAAGGATATCGACGGTGATCACTACTACCTGACGAAGGAGCAATACGATTACATCCTCAACAAATACGAGTCTGACGGCATACCCACCTATGCCATCTATAACATTTCTGGTGAACAGACCTACAAGAATATCGGTTTCCCAGGCACTGATGTCATCCGCAAGGAATTAGAAACAGCAAGCAAGTAATATGAACAAGAAAAGTATTATCACAATGACGCTCGCCCTCGTCGTAATAGCAGGGCAGGCGCAAGTATCAAATTACACAGTCAACGGCATTTTCCCGGAAATGACCGAGGCTATGGCAAAGCAAGGTGTCAGTTTCGACACCGTGAGTATTGTAAACCCTGCGTCGAAAGAACTGTTAGCGAAACAGGCTGTCCAAAACGGGAAATTCACTATTCGTGGAGAAGTCGGAAAGCCATATTATGCTCTCATTGGCGTATGTGTGTCTTCGCTCGTCAACGGAGAAAAGCGACAGAGAAACATCAGAGTCCCAATCATCATTGAACCTGGCGAAATAACGTTCGATGCAACTGGCAGGACTCCTGTACTCCGAGGCACCCCACTCAATGATGTCGTTTTCGGAGTTCTCGAAAAGAGACAATCGGCAAGCAATCCGCAGGAATTTACAGATAACATCAAGCAACTCGTCGTGCAGCACAAGGATGACGCCGCAGCAATTCCATTGCTTCTGATGCTTGACGACAATATGACGGAACCAGAGATCTTATTGTCACTTATCAATCAAAGTTGTGCTGAGGTGCAATATCATCCGAACATCGTTAAAGTGAAGAAAAAGGCAGAAGCAGCATTGTCACAGAAAGAGGGTGAGATGTTCAAAGACTTTGCCGTAGAATACAACGGAAAGACAACACGACTTTCCGACTATGTGGGACATGGCCAATACGTTCTTGCAGACTTCTGGGCTTCGTGGTGCGGTCCATGCCGACAGCAGATTCCCGATTTGATCGACTTCTATCAGCAGTACAAGGAGAAAGGTTTGACAGTGCTTGGCATTGCTTTCCGCGACAAGCCCGAAGAGACGGAGAAAGCCATCCGTGACCTCGGCATCCCATATCCGCAGATCATCAATGCCCAGGATATTCCGGCTACATTCTACGGAATTGATACCCTCCCTCACACCATCCTTTTTGGCCCCGACGGTACCATCATCGCCCGCAATATCTATGGGGAGGAACTGAAAGAGAAATTGGCAGAAATATTCAAGTAATGATATGAACTACAACGAAATTAAATACATAGACACTGACATCCGCGAAGCACTACGGCGGATATATGCCAATGCACCGCCACCGCCCGCAGATTTTACGGAGAGAATTCTGAAAAGAGTTCTGATTGATTGAAATGAACAAATAATTGTGAAATCAACATCATGTAGAACCATTTAATCACGAAAATAGTCATGAGTCCTTAATTTTTCAGTATTTCCTTTTGGAGTGTGAAAGAAATCGACTAACTTTGCACCCTGTATTATGATATAGGAAGTAATTGAGCATCCGGCAAACGTTCTGAACAGCCAAAAATATCGTCCCCAAAACTGTTAGCAGAATAATAGACGGCTGCCAGCTCACACCTCCAACATTGGAGGCGTGGGTTTGAAAGATGACAATATGAGCCATTTGGCGAAGTATCTCTATCAACACTCAAACCTGAGCAGCAGCGAGTCGACACTATATGTCCAACTCCGAAAATACAAGAAGAGGTAGCCGAAGGGCTACTTCTTTTTTCTGTATACAATTGTATACTGCTTTCCTTGTAATTCTTTGGCGGACTATCGATAATACCGTATCTTTGCACCACACGATAACCCAATATGACAAGTAAACAATTATGAGTAATAACGACAACTTTGACAACAAAGACAACAAAAGGTCCAAAAGGACCAAGAAAGTCGATGGGGACAGTGGCCACAAGAAACCGTGGGACGGCCAGGACCATATCCTCGGGCTGTC
>JAGCRH010000080.1 GCA_017964785.1 Prevotella sp. | reverse complement strand
GTTGAGTTGTACTCTAAGAACTAAATCATTAAATTAATGGCGATATTAGCATTTCAAAAACCTGATAAAGTCGTAATGTTGGAGGCTTCCGACAAGTTCGGCAAGTTCGAATTTCGTCCTCTGGAGCCCGGTTTCGGCGTGACCATCGGTAACGCCCTCCGCCGCATTCTTCTTTCATCGCTTGAGGGTTATGCCATCAACACCATCAAGATTGCCGGTGTTGAGCATGAGTTCTCCTCTGTACCTGGTGTAAAGGAAGATGTGACCAACATTATCTTGAATCTCAAACAGGTGAGGTTCAAGCAAGTAGTAGAAGAATTCGAGAACGAGAAAGTCAGTATCACGGTCGAGAATTCTACCGAATTCAAAGCCGGTGATATCGGCAAGTATCTGACTGGATTTGAGGTGCTGAATCCTGATTTGGTGATTTGTCATTTAGATTCCAAAGCCTCGATGCAGATTGACCTGACGATCAACAAAGGTCGCGGATATGTACCTGCTGATGAGAATCGCGGGTTCTGCACCGACGTGAACGTTATCGCAATCGACTCTATTTACACCCCCATCCGTAACGTGAAGTACGCTGTCGAGCCCTATCGTGTCGAACAAAAGACCGACTACGACAAACTCGTCATGGAAATCACGACGGACGGTTCCATTCACCCGAAGGATGCCCTGAAGGAGGCTGCCAAGATCCTGATCTATCACTTCATGCTGTTCTCTGACGAGAAGATCACACTGGAGACTTCCGAGACAGAGACCAATCAGGAGTTTGATGAGGAGATCCTGCACATGCGCCAGTTACTGAAGACACGTCTGGTTGACATGAACCTCTCGGTTCGTGCCTTGAACTGTCTGAAGGCTGCCGACGTGGAGACACTCGGTGATCTCGTGCAGTACAACAAGACTGACCTCTTGAAGTTCCGCAACTTCGGTAAGAAATCGCTCACGGAGCTTGATGATTTGCTCGAGAGTCTGAATCTGTCGTTTGGAACCGACATTTCAAAGTATAAACTGGACAGGGAGTAAGTCTGCGAGGACATGCCGAATGCCCAATAAAAGCAAAAAAGAAAAATGAGACATAATAAGAAATTCAACCATCTCGGTCGTACTGCCAGTCACCGCAGTGCCATGCTTGCTAACATGGCAATCTCGCTGATAGAGCACAAAAGAATCACTACGACCGTCGCCAAGGCAAAGGCCTTGAAGAAGTACGTCGAGCCCCTGATTACAAAGGCCAAGGACGACTCTACCAACTCACGTCGTGTGGTATTCAGTTACCTCCAGAACAAGGAAGCCATCAAGGAACTCTTCGGAGAGGTGGCTGCCAAGGTCGGTGACCGTCCCGGTGGATACACCCGTATCATCAAACTCGGTACCCGTCAGGGTGACGCTGCCCAGGTATGCTTCATCGAACTCGTAGACTTCGATCCCGATATGGCTAAGGATGCAGGCAAGAAGAAGACCCGTCGTAGCCGTCGTGGTGGCGCTGCCAAGGCTGAGGCTGCTCCCGCTGCCGAGGCTCCCGTTGCTGAGGAGGCAAAGGCAGAGGCTCCTGCTGCAGAAGAGGCTCCCGCTGAAGAAGCAAAGGCTGAATAAGATTCCCCAAGAATCTCCATATAAAGGCCCGCATCGCACTAACCGATGCGGGCTTTTTTAGGGTTTCCCCTATATACATTTCGGGATTTCCCCTTTGTCGGATACAAATAAATGCTTACCTTTGCACCGTTCAACAATTAAAACGTGACGATTATGAAGAAAGTTTTGTTTATATTGGTGAGTGCGATGGTGCTGCTGAGCAGTTGTGGTACCTATACGGGTCAGGGCGCTGTCACAGGCGGCTGGTTTGGCTCGATGATTGGTTCTGCCATCGGGGGTATATCCGGTGGGCATCGTGGTAGTGATGTCGGTTCTCTGATCGGTATGGCCGGCGGTGCCATCGTCGGTGCAGCCATTGGTCAGGCTGCCGATGATGCGGAGCAGCAGAAGTACGAGGATTACAAGGCGGCCCGTCAGCGTAACAGACAACGCACTGTTTCGCCGCGTCAGACAGACGACTATGCTTATAGTGAGGATAGTGGCTTTGATGCGAACAATGGTGGCGACGACCGACTCTTTGGCTTCGGCGAGGATTTCGGTGAATCGCCAAATAGTAGAGTAACTGCTCCTGCCGCTTTGGAGATCCGCAATGCCCGTCTGCTCGATGCCAGCCGCGATGGTATGTTAATGCGTGGTGAGGAAGCCCGTGTGGTCTTTGAGATTTACAACAATTCTTCGAAGCCCGTCTATGGTGTTCAACCTTCCGTCGCAGAGATTACGGGAAACAAACATATCCATATCTCGGAGAATATCCTCATTGAGAGCATCCCACCAGGCAAGGGTGTCCGTTATACGGCATCTGTCAAGGCCGACAGTAGTCTGAAAGACGGTGAGGCCGTGATAAAGATCGGGGTGTTACAGGCGAACAAGGAAATCGCCTCGCAAAGCAGGCAATTCACAATCCAGACGAGAAAGAAATAATGAAAGAAGGAGGGTTCCCCCTCCTTTTTCATTTCCCTTGCCGTTTCAGGTATGCCTTCGACTTGTTCGGACTCTTGTTGATGTCCTCCAGTAGTGCATCTTCTCCCTTTTGTCTCGACGACTGATTGGTTGCCGGGGCTTTGGGTGCCTCTACGGGCGTGACTGTCTCTGTGGCGGGCTTCTGTTCCGTCACAGTCTGGGCTTTCTTCCTGAGTGCCTCTTCCTCATGGGCTTTTTGTTCTCGTAACTTTCTGTCACGGTCTTCTTTCAAGGCAACCCATATTGGCTTTTCATCTGCCCCCTCGTTGGTGCCAATCTCAAAGTCGGGCAATTCTATGTCGTCGGGCATAAAGGGAACGATGGCGGGATGATGCCGTTCTACGATGACTGGCGCGATGCCTTGGGCGATGATGCCAATCTCACGGGCAGCGCGGGCTGACAGGTCGATGATGCGCCCCTTGACGTATGGGCCGCGGTCAGTGACGCGTACGATGACGCTTTTGCCATTAGCGGGATTGGTCACCTTGAGTTGGGTGCCGAAAGGGTAGGTTCTGTGGGCACACGTCAGACTGTCGTGGTGCATCCGTTCTCCGCTGGCCGTCTTGCGCCCCGTAAATTTCAGGGCATAGTACGAGGCCTTACCTGTCTGAACGCTTTGGGCGTTCATTTGAGAGGTGAGAGGTGAGAGTTGAGAGGTGAGAGAAATGTTATAGGCGACAGGTGAGAGCATAGTGACAAATATCACTAAGATAATCATGATCCATCTGCGATGTCCTTTCTGCCTATGGTCTATTCTCTTACCTCTCACCTCTTACCTCTTACCTCTAATTTACACAATGCCTTGCGCGAGCATTGCTTTTGCCACTTTCATGAAGCCGGCCACATTGGCACCCTTCACGTAATTGATGTAACCACCGGGTTCTTTGCCGTACTTCACGCACTGTTCGTGGATGCCTGACATGATCTGGTGCAGACGCTGGTCTACCTCATCGGCTGTCCACGACATACGCATTGAGTTCTGCGTCATTTCCAGACCGGAGGTAGCCACGCCACCGGCATTCACAGCCTTGCCAGGCGCAAACAACTGACCTGCGGCAATGAACTTGTTCACAGCCTCGGCGGTGCAGCCCATATTCGACACCTCAGCCACGCACAGCGGCTTCTGTGCCAATATCTTGTCGGCATCCTCGCCGTTCAGTTCGTTCTGCGTGGCACAGGGCAGATAGATGTCGGCCTTCTGCTCCCAGGGCTTCTTGCCAGCGAAGAACTTCGAGCCGGGGAACTCCTCCTCGTAGGGCTGACAGACATCATTGCCACTGGCACGGAGTTCCAGCAGATACTCGATCTTCTCGGCATCGAGACCTTCCGGATCGTAGATATAGCCGTCGGGGCCAGAGATGGTAATCACCTTTGCGCCAAGTTCGGTAGCCTTCTTGGCAGCACCCCAGGCCACATTGCCGAAGCCGGAGAGGGCGACGGTCTTACCCTTGATGTCCAGTCCGTGGGTCTCCATCATGTGGTGAACGAAATAGAGGGCACCATAGCCTGTGGCCTCCGGACGGAGGATGGAACCGCCCCATTCCATGCCCTTACCCGTCAGGGTGGCACCATGGAACTGGCTGGTCAGTTTCTTATAGTAGCCGAACAGGTAGCCGATCTCGCGGGCACCCACGCCGATGTCACCGGCAGGCACGTCCATATCCGGCCCGATCACCTTATAGAGTTCGCACATGAAGGCCTGACAGAACTTCATCACCTCATTGTCGCTCTTGCCGCGGATGGAGAAGTCCGAGCCGCCCTTGCCGCCACACATGGGTAGGGTAGTGAGGGCAGTCTTAAACGTCTGCTCAAAGCCGATGAACTTCAG
>JAGCRH010000079.1 GCA_017964785.1 Prevotella sp. | reverse complement strand
AGCCACGGCTCGCCAGTACCTCCGTGTTCAGTTCCTCATTCACGTCCACGCCACGGCGGCCAGCCGTCTCAAGCAGCGTGCGGATGGGTATGGGGTAGGCGTTGATGCCTCTCAGGGTGTTGAGGATGATTTCCATCGCGTGAGGGAGTTTACGACCAACTGCTGCCGTCTGTCTTCACATACAGGTTCCTGTAGGCCGTGTCGAATACGGGCACCGCGTCGGCCTGACCGATGGTCACCTCCGACTTCGGCTCGATGGTGCCATACTTCTTCACCACGGTATGGGCACGCACGGCACGCAGAATCAGTTGCTCGCTCTCCTGCAGAATGTCATACTGAGTGGTGCCGAGACGCTCCTGCTCGGAGAGAATCATCCGGCGGTCCGCAAACGGGTTGCCGGAGGTCTGGGTGCCGTCAGTCAGCTCACGGGTGATCGTCTGGTCGATGACACGGAACTGGATGCCGTTCAGCCATGCCTGCTTCGCAAGCATCGCGTTCACCTGATCGAGGTCAGGGGTCTGCGCAATGCTCAGAGCGTTGGCGGCAAACGAGGCGCACGCCTTGATGATCTGCTCGGATGAGCAGATGTTGTACAGCTCGTTCAGGTTGATGAAGGCGAACTTGGGGTTGAGGCCCATACCCTTAGCGGCGCTCACGAGGGCGGCAAGGTCGCCGATGATGTCGGCGCTGGCGGCGGTGGCCCAGTCGGTGCCGGTGTATTTCTTCTGCTCGGCGTCAACATCGTAGTCCAAGTCGAACTCGTTGGCGAAGGTCGCGTTGTTGGTGGTCGTGAAGGCGAGCTTGCCTGCGTTGGAGGCCAGCGCCCAAGCAATGTACTCAAGTTCTGACTGGACACCGTTGAAGCAGAAGTCAACGTCGTCACCCCAGAACTGAACGAGCGCGGCGGCGTCTGCATCCTGGGCGAACGCCAACTCTGTCTGATATTCCTTGATCTCAGAGCGTGTCATGTCACGGGAAATGCTGATGAAGGGGATGTCACCCTTCGCACTCTCGAACACAGGACGGCGCTTCCGCAGGATCGTGCCGTTGTCGGTGTGGATGTCGGCTGCGACATTCTTCTTGGCAAGTTGGTTGCCAAGAGTCTTCCATACGAAGCCGTTCACCTTCTTCACCGGGAAGTAACGGCCAAACAGGAAGGGTTTGGTGTCGATGCTGTTGACACGTGCCTGAACCATTTGCTCAGTCAGCCCCTCAATGAGTGTATTTACTACTGTTGCCATTTTCTTTTCGGGTTAGCGTTAGTAATTGATGATGCCTTTCAGCAAGGTGGCCACTGCGTCGGGCAGTGGGTTGCCCTTCGTCACACCGATGACCCAGGCGTCCATGTCCATGTTGGTGTTCGGAATGACGGGCTTGCCCGTTCCGCTCAATGCCAGCGGCGTGTACTTGAATGCAGAGCCGCTCGCACCGGCTTCTGCTGCCTCCATGAGGAATGCGCCTGCCGAGGCGGCAAGCCCGAGAGTAGTGCCCACGGTCAGGGTATCATAAGCGGCGTTGGTCGTTGTGATAGCCGTGATGGCGTAGGCCTTGGCGCTGGTGGCGAGCATGATCACGTCTCCCACCTTGAAGTTGTGCCCTTTCAGCACCTTGTAGTCGGTGGCGGAGTTGGTGGCATCCGCTTGCAGAACCGCCGTCTTGACGACGTGGCTCACACCGTTCACAGGCACGGAGAGGATGCTTCCTTCCGGCAGATAGTCCTGGGTGAGTTCAGATACATTGACCGACACACCGCCGCGGATATCCGCAATCTTGTGCATGAAGACACGTGGAGTCCTTGTGTCTTTCCTGCGTGTTACTGTCATTGCCATTGTGTAATGCTTTTTTGTTTGACACTAAAACGGCTGCTGGTCTTCTGCAGGGACACCCACGCGATGCGCGATGGCCTTCTCCTGAGCCTCTGTCAGCTTGCCGTCGTTGATGATGTTGCCCTGTCCTTGCGGGCGGCCGAACACAGCCCTCTTGGCTCCCGTCACCTTGACGAGATCTTCCACCTCCGCAGTCACCTCGCCTTTCAGCGTGGCAAACTCCTCATCGGAGAGGGTGTCTACGCTGATGCGCTGGTAGCCCTTGCGCTGGTTCTCGGGCAGCCGGCTGATGATGCCTTCGAGTTCTGCCTTCCGGCTGGCTGTGGTGCGCTCCCCCTCCATGCGGTTCAGACGCTCGGTCAACTGCTTGTTGCTGTCGATGAGAGCCTGTGCCCATGCTGGTGTCTCGCCACCCACTGCCGGGGTAGTTGTTGCTGGCGTAGTCTTGGTCTGCTCCGCTGGCTTCTCCACCTTCTCGCCGTCCTTCAGGCCGTACTTGCGCTCATAGTTGAGCACGGCTGTCTTCTGCGTGTTGGTGGCGCGGCTGTCGCCGTAGGCCTCGATAACGTCGATGTAGTCCTTCGTCACTCCCTCTACTGCGGCCGTGACCTGATCTTCAGTGGTAACAGTCTTCGCCAGCATAGCGGCTATCCTGTCGAGGATATCGGCCTTGACCCCCTGAAACTTGGCTTTCAATGCTGCTAAAATTTTCTCCTTCATAATACACTTTTTGGTTAAATCATCACAAAGTTACCCGACCGCCACCGAGCATCCAAATTTTCCCCAAAAAGCGTATAAATTTTATACCATCCACTTGGAAATACCGACGAAAAACACTATATTTGCAGACATGGAGCGCATCAGACTGACAAAAAGAGAGAAATGGGTGCTGCGGGCTCTCAGCAATCAAGGTTTCGATGCCTTGAGCGAGTTCGATTCGGCTGCAGTCCGCTCGCTCGACAACAAAGGACTTGTCCGTGGTGCATACACCGAAGGAGGCGGCATGGAAGCCGCCAGACTCACAACAATGGGCAAGGAGTATCTGAGAGACAACCCGAAACTGCGGAATCCTGTTGACTGGAAATGGGTTATCACCACTATTTTTTTAGCAATAACCGCTATCGCAACTGTCGCAACGCTCTTCGTCGCCTGCTCGCTAAGATCGGGATGAAGTCTAATCTTTCAATTCATCTATCAGTTCTTCTATGCCATCGTCATCGTGGCAACTTATATAACAAGAACAATCTTCATTGCATCCTCGTGCAATCTTCTTTGTTCCTTTCTCACCATAGCACACCTTGTTCGCTATTTTATTCACCCTGCGACAAGCATAAAGGTGTATGCAATCTTGCGCTGTAAATTGTTTCTTCATTTTTATTTCATTTTGCTTGGAAGTTTCCAACTAATTTCCTACCTTTGTAATCTCCAATGGGAATACGAAAGGCGAAAGCCCAGACACCAACGGACAAAACCGATTAAGTTCGTGAAATAGGAAGCTACGGCTATTCACTATTATTAAGGGGCGGAAGCCCCTTATTTATTTTTCACCCATTCCTTTCTAATCATCTCTTCAAAACGTTTCGATTTAAATGCCTTTCTCCCCACTTTTATCATCCTACTCCCTTTTAGCAGTATCACCTCTTGAAGATTTGGCCTCTTGCCAAAAACCATCTTCAAAGTAGATGCAATATAGTTGGCATTTTTATTTCCTTGTATGTCTGCGATAATTCTGGATGATTGTTCTGTTCCATTAAGCAAGCGATTATCAAGAGAATTTTGGCCATACGAGCTCTTCCCTTCAGCATAGTAGAGTTTTCCACTACGCCGCAAGATGAAATCGGCGCTTGTCTCCTTGATGTTAGGAAGTATAAACACGTCATAACCTTGCGCAAGCATTTTTTTCGCCATCATCAGATTACCTGGCATCTCGCCTTCTTTCAATTTCCTATCAAAAGCACTCATTCCCATCGCAAACACAGAATTGTCCTTCGTGGAATGATACTTCATCCGCCTAAACCCTCTGTCCTTGATGATTCGTTCGAGTATTTGGACGCGCTCACGATGGGCCTCTTTCTCATAATACAGATTAATCAAGTCGCGTACGCCCTTGACGGTTATAGCTGCCACACCTCCCGTAAAATCAGCCATAACTAATCCTTTGAAAGAATTATTGATATGCTTGGCTTTTACACCTCTTAATTGTTCAAGCAAGCCTACAACATTCCTACTGTCAGCCATCACCTCACTTACGTGCCCCACATTATCGCTAATAAAATGTGGCAAACTTGCCGCCGCTGCCATCCTCTCCTCATTCTTCTCCGTCCACTTCTTGAATCCCTCGGGCACATCCTCCACGGTGTTCACGCTTTCCCCAGTCACTTCCTCACCCCGGAGCATCTTCTTTGTGTCCTCGGCAATCTCCTCATCAGTCTTGAGGATACTCGTAGCGAAGCACCTGCAGTGCGGATGCCACCCAGTGAACTTGAAGTCCTTCGGATATTTCCCCTGCAATTCATCGCAGATGTCGTCGAAAGGATGAGGCTTGCCGTCTCGCCCCTTGCAGGTATGGTTGTTCGACAGGTGGATCTCGATGCCCACCACGAAGTCCATCTGCTTCCACCGTTCATGATCTGCCGTGCGGTATGCGATGTTGGTCTCAGTCGCAGCCAGTCTCCGGGCATTGAGGTATGAGGAACGGTACACGCCGCGCCCGGGATGAAATGCCGCCGCGCGCTTCGACAGGTGCAGCATGCCATGCTCATCCCTTACCCTGCGGAACAGCATGTCTGGATGGCGAAGATATTGCTTGAGGTCACGTGCCATCGCCGGTGCGTCCTTCCCCTCGCGGATGCCGAGATCAAGGCCCATCTCTATCTCGTTCTTGAAGCCGTCGGCGTATTTCCAAACATAGTCCGACAGTCCGAGGCCGTTCCTCTTGCGCTGGATGAAGGCCTCGCGCGCCGCATCGTTGGTGGAGAGGTATCGGCTCCTCACATTTTCGGGCAGGTCACCGAAGCCGGAACCAAAGACACGCGCCACCATCGCGTCGTTCTTGTCGTTGGAGAGTGCCCACTCTGCCTTGATGCCGTTGACGACAGCCGTCTCCAACTGGCCGCGCAGCCACGCCATCAGTTCCTCTATGCGCTTCTCGGTCATCGGGTAGTCATCGAATGAGAACGGCTTCTCCGCGTCCTGGGGCATGTCGATGGTCACGCCCAGGGCAGCGGCTTCCTTCACGGCCTCCGCATAGATGGCGTCTATCTGCCTCTTGATGGCTTCTATCCTGCTCAGGTGCTCTCGGTCATACTTGTTCTTCGGTGTCGGCATGTCATCCTTGTTCCGTTATCTCTCCTTCCGCTTCTCCCCTATCCTTCCGCTTCTCCGTAAGCCGAGGTTCTGCCTCGGTCTCATCTGCCCTCACCTCGTGAGTTCGAAAGCATCCAGCGCGTTCTCCTCCGTGATCTCCTGCAGCGTCTTGTCCACATCGAGGCTCCATCCGAGTTGCTCGATGCTCTCCCGCTGACTCATCAGGGGCTTGTTGCCGTTGGCGGCAAGGAGATTGTTGATGGTGTCCTTCTCCTCGCTGATGGTGAACGGCGTGACCTCACTCTCCACGGGCAAGGCGTCGATGGCGTCCCAATAGGCCTCTCCAAGGGCCAACTTCAGGAAAGCCTTGACAACGTTCGTCTCACGGTCGAAAAACTCCAGCAGCCTGCCCGACTCATCTTTCACCTTCAACTGGGCGTCGATGAACAGTTGCTTGCGGCTCTCACCGCTCATGGGCGTGGACTTCATGCTCTCATACGACCAGTCGGGCAACTGCAACTGGGTGAAGAACGACTGCCGGAGTTCGGCAATCTGAAACTTCAGGTTGTCCACGGCCTGCGTCCACGTCACGTAACCGGCTGTGCTGCCCTTGGGATACTGGAGAATGGCCTTGAACTCGGCTTTCTCATCTCCCTCCTGACCGTAGTTGATTTCCTCATCGGCGAACACGCAGAACAGAGGTTTGGAGTTCTTGCGCAGGTAGTTCCCGTTGCGGCTCACCGACCACTCCATCTCATACACCAGATTGCTGGTGTCCTCCCATATCGGCTCGGGCCTCCACATATACACGGCGGGTATCTTGCCGATCTGGTGGATGTCGTCCTCCTCCGTGAGCACCCAACTGTCTGTGCCCGTCTTCTCCCATTTGTAGTGCCGCTCTGCCGTATAGGTGTCGAAGTATTCCACGGTTTCCTTGCCCACCTTGCGCCTGTAGCCTATCGACAGGGCTATCATGTCCCCGGTCCCGTCGAACAGCGGATAGAGGTTGTCGCCGTTCATCGGCGTGTAGTTGCAGCAGCGTATCTTGATGGGGCTCCTGAACCCGTAGTACGTGTTGGGCTGCTCAACGGCATACCACAGCGTGACAACCTCGCACCCGGCAAACAGCATGCGAAGGCGCTCCACGTTCACGCTGTCGATGCGGTTGCGCACATAGATCTTCTCCAAATAACTGGCCACCTCCTTCTGCTGGCCGTCCTCGGGCGAGTACACACGCCTCACCGGTATGGAGCAACACAGTTCGGTCATGCGCTTCACGGCCAGTTTCTGGAAGTTGAGGGTCACGCGGGTCACATGGTCGATAGTGCCGTCCTCCTCCATCACGTCGGGATAGAGAGCCTTGTTCATGACAGGGTGCTGTTTGGGGTCGTACTCGGCGACAAGACCCTTGTGGCCTCCGGCACCGCCCCATGAAGGTACCTGCACGGACTTGTGCATGAGGTCGGCGATGATCTCAGAGGCCGGCCTCTCCATGTTGATGATGTCTTTGATCGTACTCATTTCTCAGTCTTCAATATTCAATTTTCAATCTTCAATCAGTATACTATCCTGGCCGTGCGAGCCTTGTCGATGGGCTTGAACGGGTTGCTGATGTGGTAGTCGATGGCGTAACACAGTACGTCGACATACTCGTCATGGGCCTTCGAGGGGAATCCGCACACCTCATCCTCAAAGGACTCGTTCCACGCTCCTCCCACGAGAATCACCCTCCCCGACTCGATGGATGGCGAGGCGGCATAGAGGCGCGTCTCCTTGCTGTCCTTCGGACTGGGCGTGCTGACCACGTTGAGGCCCGTCGTCTCCTTCAGTTGGTCGATCACCGACAGGCCGTTGGCCTTCGGCTCTATGCGGATGGTGGAGCGGCGGCTGTAGCCGTGCTCCATGGCATAGGAGGGGATGAACCGCAGCAGGTCGGGGAACTTCATGCTCACCTTGGCGGCATGCGTCACATAGATGTCACCGCCTATCTTGCAGGTGGCGATGATGCCGCTCGGGTCGTTGCTGGTCTTGTCGGTGTAGGCGGTGTCGAGGAAGAACACGATCGGCTCGGCCCCGTGGATCCTGACAAACTCCGAGGCGGTGATGTGGCCGAACCACTCCCGCCTGACGATGTTGCCTCCGGCGATGGATGGCCGCTGCTGATAGAGCGCCGCGAATGTCCTCGGACTGCGGGCCTCCACCTCGCGGAGGCGCTCCAGCGAGTGCCTCTCTTCCCACAGCGCCTCGCCAACCTTCCGCGGATCTGCCGCGTTCTCCGTAGGCGATGGGTCTGCCGTCGCTTCCTTGATGGCGGGGATGCTCACCACGGCCCATTTCTCGGGCTCCTGGGCAAGCAGCCGCCCGGCAAGGTCGTCCTCATGCCACCGCGTCATGATGAGCAACTGCTTCGACTCGTTGTGAAGGCGGGTGAGGAACACGTCGGTGTACCACTCCCACACCCTGTCGCGGAAGGTCTGCGAACCTGCCTCCAGAGCGTCCTTCACAGGGTCGTCGATGATGCCGAGGTCAACGGGAGTGCCCGTGAGAGAGCCGCCGACACCGACGGCCTTGTAGAAACCGCCCTCCGAGGTCTCGAAGTAGTCGGCGTTGCGTACCAGTCCCCTGATGCCCTTGCCACCGATGAGGACGTCAGGATAGAGGTCGCGGAAGATGTCGCTCTCCATGGTGCGCTGGATGGCGCGGGAGAACTGTATGGCGAGGTCGGCGGAGTATGACGCGCCCACCACCTTGACCGACGGATGCCTGCCCAGGCACCAGGCGGGGAACTTCCGGCTCACTATCTCCGACTTCCCGTGCTGGGGAGGGACGAAGATCATCAGCCGTGAGGCACCGAGCGTGCCGTCGATGAGTTGCTGGCACTTGTCGGCGATGTGGGTGTGGAACCACTGCCGGTCGTAAGCCTCGGCGATGTACGAGAGGAAGGCATAGAAACTGACCTGGGCGAGCGACTTGTGCGCCTCCCTCGCCCGTGCCAGGTAGAAGCCCATGGTTCCTCCGTCCTTCATCGCTCCATCCTCTTTTTGATCTCCTCCATCTCTGCCATGATCTCTTCCTCGGTCATCTCCGATGGCGGACGTCTCAGAGGATGCCCCGCTGTCGTCACGTCAAGGCTCTTGGGCGGCTCGCCGAACTGCAGCGTGCGCAGGCGGTCCATCACCCGAGTGTCGCCTCTCTCGTAGCACTCGATGGCAGACTTGATGTATGTGGCGAAAAACAGGGGGATGTTGGGATCTTTCAGCAAGGCCTTGAGGTCCGACAGAGGGAGTGCCATCGAAACACGCTCATAGGTGTCCACCTCATCCTTCGAAAGCCCGTCAAGGCGGCGCATGGCCTCCCTCGACAGGCTCTTGTTCTTGCGCAGGTCCTCCTTGGCGCGGTTCCTGGGCCTCCCCTTGGGGTTGCTTACCTCGCCCTTGCGGAACCTCCCCTTCTCAAGGTTGGCCAACTGCGCCGGTGTCATGTTCTCTGGTCTCGGCATTTCCTTATTTCCTGCTTCTTGTTTCCTTAATAGCGCGAAAATAAGCGGTTTGTGCCTTTTATGGAAATTTTTGCGTTTTTTGTATCAGATTTTGTACCCATCACGACAGACGGACCATGATGGCGTGCTTCTCGTCGAGTTTTCTGAACACGTAGCGTGTCTCTCCCCTTGTCATCCTCCTTGCCTTGCTGTGGCCGTACAGCATGTTCAGACCCTCGCCGCAGATGACGATGCAGTCGCAGGGTGCCATGCACCTCATCTCGGCTGTGGTCGGCATCCTGTTGAGCACCGTCTGGTGCCCGGTGCCGAGTAGCAGGCGCAGTTCGTTAAGATCGGCGTCCGACAGCACCGACGCGTGCCCGCCGATGACAAGGCGGTTGAATTTCCTCAACTTATCAAGTCGCATCCTCCTTTGCCTTTATCCTCGCCTCGATGTTGGCGATGATGTTCTCGATGGTTCTGCCTGGGTAGTCCTGCGCCACGTCCTTGAGTATGGCTGCCTGTGCGCGCAGTCTGTGTGTCTCGTTCGTCATAGCTCGATGGGTTTCATGTTGTCTTCATATTGTCTCTGCTTGGCGAGCCTGCTGTTCTCGCCTCTCGCGTACTTGATGACGCTGCCGATGATGCACGGCGATGGGAATCCTTCCGACAGTTTGTCCATGTAGCGGTTCACGCCGTAGGCCGCCACGATCTCCGCGCGTTCCTCGCACAGGCCGTATGTCCATACGAAGTGATGCTTCACGCGCTTCTCGATGTCCTTCAGTTCCTCCAGCAGCGGCTCGGTGTCACCTGCGTAGTACCTGTTGATGAGGTCGGTGTTCCTCCGCCACTGCTCCAGGTTCCTCTCCCGTGTCTTCTTCGGGGTGAAGCGGTTCTGATTCATCTCCTCGCGGTTTGTCACCAGCACCACGCCGTGTCTCATGCCGATGTATGTGCCCGGCGGTATCTTCGTGATGTCGATGCCGTTCTGTGCGCAGTACATCATGCGGTAGATGGTGGTTGCCGTGCTGAGTCCGTTGCTGTAGATGTTCACGACCTTGTACTTCGTGCGCTGCTTCACCTCCTTCAGCACGCCGTACTTCAGTTGGTATGCCACCTGGTTCTCGCAGTCAATCCTGTATCCCGGCAGTCCGGGGATGGGTAGAAGTTTCATACGGTGGGTCTTTGATGTTCTTTGAAATATTGTTCGATTTTCTCATGCAGGGCTGTCAGGATGTCGCGGAAGACATTTTCGGTGACCTCAAATGCCTCTTTGTGTGCGTCTATCATCAGCCTGCTGGCGATGTCGTTGATCATGCGGTCGTACCGCTTCTTGTCGTCCTTGGTCATTTTCTGTCCTCCCTCAATAGGTTGAAATACTCAGGGCACACAAGTCCGAGTGATCTGCCCGGGTGGCAAGTGTTGAAGAAGTCGTACTGCGCCAGTATCTCCTCGCGTGTCCCTTCCACCGTGACGGCTGTCTCGTTGATAGGTCCGAACTGGTCATAGATGACGGCCTGCCGTGTCTTGCCGTGTCCGCTCTTCCCGCTGATGAATGAGTCGAAGTCGGCCTGTGCCTTGTATGCTGTTCTCATAGTCCTGCCACATATTCGTTGATACCCGATACCCAGCAATATCCCCTGATGTCGGCCTTCATCTGGTCGATGATGATGTCAGCGGCCTCATGCGCCCTCTTCTCGTAGATGCCCTGCTGATGGGGTAGTTCGTGCAGTTCCTTGCGTGTCATTGCTCGTCTTTTATTGGTTCATACTCGATTTTCATTTTCACCTTGTCGACCAGTTCATAGTTCAGGGTATTTTCGACATCGCTCCATATCATCTTGCCGATGGCTGTTTCCTTGTCTTGGTCGAGTGCCACCACGGCCTCTTCATCCGTTTTCCCTTCTGTGTCCTTCCACTTCAGCGTGATGCCGTTGTCAAATTCCTCTATCTCGATTGTTACCTTCATGGCAGTTCCTTCACTATTTGTAAAATATTAGTCAATTTATATAATTTCTAAATAGAGATGTTTTGGTTAATTTCAGTTAATTACCCATACTACATATTCATTTTCTTGCTATTTTTGCAATGCATTTGGGCAGGATTGCTATAATCCTCCTTCCAGCGACTGACCATCGCAAACACTATCCCTTTAAAGGAATTAAGCCTGGAGTGCCTACCACTTCGGGCTTTTAGTTGCACTCTGGTCAAGTGCGACAAGCCTGCCATTGGGAAATAATGGCTCGCTATGTGCAGGAAGGAGGTGTTAGTATGACTGCCCAAATGCAAGAAGGATGCGTTAGTTACATTTACTGTGCATACATAGTGAAGAATGGCAAGGTGATTTATCCAAAAACTGCCAAATGCTTCCGTATTCCAGTAATCAAGAAGTAATTCGCTAACTTCAGGGAGTGGTAGGCGCTCCCTTTGTATTTTCTTCATTGCTGCTCCTCCTTTCCTTCTGCCAGTCTCCTCAGCGATCTATACTCCGATGCGAGGTTGCTTCTTGTGCTCTCCAGTATCCGTTCCTCCGCATCCTTGCGGTTCTCCCACTTGATGCTGTTGATGTTCGTGATGGCTGCCATGATGTGTTCCATCGCGCGCTTCACTCTGTTCTTGTCTGGCTCCCTCATATCAAAATCTCCTCAATTTACGTTCATAGTTCGGGTCGCTCGCATATCCTATCTTCCTCAGAAAGACATAATAGTCTCCGCCCCTATATCGGCTGCTGATTCTCTCCTTGTAATCCGTCACGCTGTCCTGCCACCGCCTATACTTGGCATATCGCTTGCCTCGCTTCATCCCAAACAGGTTCTTGTCCTCCCGGCACCGACGGCTCGTGAAGTTGCCCGTCTCCAGCCGTGCCTGTGCCAGCACGATCTCCGCATGGGGCACTCTCTGCCGCTGCAGTTCCCTCTCCACCTGCTCCCGCGTCTGGGCCTCAGCGGAGAGGGTCATGCAACAACAACAAATCACTATAAAAACACACTTACTCATATCTCGCTGATGTCGATGTCGTCCACGTTCCACCCCCGTGCCTGTCTGACGAGTTCGGGGATCATCCTCATCTCACGTTTCCCGAGTTGTTCACCGTTCGCTATGCGCTCCAGACAGTCTGCCATCTTCTCCAGCAGCGCATCCAGTTGCATGTACTGTTCCTCATATTCCTCGCGCCAGTCCACGTCGCTCGTGTCCGTGCTTCCGCTGCAGAAGAACCCGTCCTCATCCATCTCAGGCGGTTCCTCGGTGTAGTTCTGCGTCCCGATGGGGAGAACCTGTGCCAGTGTCACGGACACGCTGCAGTCCCATTCCTTCACTTCCGGCTCGTGCTCGTTGTACGGTGCGTCGGGGTCGTTGTATGCCCCTGCCGGATAATAGTCTCTGTCTCTCATTGTTGTTGCTGTTTTGTGGTTAGTCAAATTGCCATTCCTCGATTCTGAACCCGTCCTTGACGCAGTTCATCTCGAAGCGTTGGCTTCTCTTGGTCTCTGAATCGTAATAAATCATGTATCTGTGTCCGCTGCCCTCACTGCAGGTGTCTGCGAGGATGTATCCCTTCTTCAGGGCGTTGCACCTGTGGCAGATCTGGCTCGTCGTGTACGGCTGCATCACCACGATTGCCAGCCTCGTCTTCCTGGGCAGTCCCCACTTCATCCTCATGCGCTCCCTGATGATGGTCTCCTTGCGCTGCTCGCTCTTGTGCTTCATCAACTGACGGTAACGTCGCGGGTTCTTCCGCTTCATGATGGCTATTGGGTCTTCCCGCTTGCCCTCTCGTATCTCCTGCCACATGCGTCTTGTGCCCTCATGTGCCGCCTCGCATGGTGCCTTGCCTCTGAGCGAGTCGTAGTAACCGTTCTTCTCGCACATGCGCTTGATGTGTGCCGCCTGCCTGCGCTTGATGGCCTTCATCCCCTTCTCGCTCTTGGTGAGTCCGAGGTCCCTGGCCAATCGATGCAGCGTGGAGCTGGTCAGCCCGCTTGCCTTCACCAGCCTGCGGTTCTCCGTCACCGGGAACCACTGCCGCAGCCATTCTTTCTGCTCATCGGTCAGCGTGTATCTGCCGCCTTGGCCTTGCCGTGTCACTGTTCCTGGGAATGGTTTCATTTCTCCCTGATCTCTACGAACCCCCTCGCGGCTGTCTGCTGCAGGATGTTCCATGTTGTCTCGTCGCTGATGGTCACTCTCGCCTCTCCGTTGACCGTGAGGCCCTCGATGCCGAAGAACTGCTTGATGCGCTCCCTCCTCGGCCACCCTTTCTTGGTGATGTAGATGGTTGTTGTCCGTTTCATTGTCGTTGTGTTCAGAATGGTAATGGTTCCTCCTCCTCGGTCTCCGGGGCCGGCCTGTGCCGGTCGGTGAATGTCGTGTTGGTCCTGTTGAAGTGGAGCAGGTCGCAGCCGGTGCCCACGCCGCGGCCCTTCGCCAGTATCAGTTTCGCCGTGCCCTAGATGCTCTCCTTGTCGAATGTCCCCTCGTAACTCTTCACCTTGTTGTCGGGATAGGCCTCGGGGCGGTCGATGAGCACGATGTTGTCCGCGCTCTCCTCTATCTGGCCGCTGCCGCGCATCATGTTGATGGAGGGGTGCAGACCCGAGCGGTTGAGTTGCGACAGCAGGATGAGCGCGATGCCGGTCTCCTTAGCCACGTTCTTCGCCTGGCGCGCCATCTGTCCGAGCGACGCCTCCACGTTGTCCGACGTCTGCGTGTAGATCTGCAGGTAGTCGATCACGGCGAGCCTCACCTTCCGCGTCTTGCTGATGGTGCGGATGCTGCGCACCGTCCTGTCAAACGACACCGTGCTCCGCTCGTCGATGTAGATGGGCAGGCTCCTGTAGTTCTCGGCGGCCTGCATGTAGTAGTGCATGTTGGCCTCGGGCAGGTGCTCGTTGAGGATGGCGCTGGCGGGCGACTCAACGTCCTTGCTCAGCGCCCTCGACGCCAGTTCCGTCTTGCCCATCTCCAGCGAGTAGTAGGCCACGGGGGTGCCTCTCTTCGCCACGTTCACCGCGATGTTCATGGCGAGTGCCGATTTCCCTACCGACGTGAAGGCGGCGATCACCGTGAGCGTGCCGGGCCTCAGCAGGTAGTAACTATCAAAGATGCGGTAGCCGGTCGTCAGGGCGGCGCGCTTGCCGCTGGCGTTGCCCATCACGATCTCGGTCAGTTCGTCGATGGCGTCGGCGAAGGTGGCGATGCCGTCATCCCTGCAGGCCGACTGCATGTCGGTGAGCACGCCGACGGCGCCGTTGATGGTCTCGTCGACCTCCTTCGTGCCGTCGAGCATGTTCTGCGCTGCCTGCTGCAGGGCGGCCCATCCCTCGCGGCGGTCCCGCATCGTCCTGAGGCGAATGATGTCCTGCGTGAGGGTGGCCTTCGACGGCAACTGCATCACGGAGAGGAAGTCGCCGCGCTCTGGCCTGCGTGCCGTCTCGTGGATGCCTGCCCAGTCGCACAGGGCGTTGATGTCGGTGATGTTCCCTGCCTCGATGAGCCCGGCCACGGTGCGGTAGATGGATTTCTCCTGGTCATACCAGAAGAGGTCCTCCGACAGCAGGTCGCTCACCTCCGCGTATTTCTCGTTGTAGCGGATGAGGGTGGCGAGCACGGCACGCTCGGTGTCGGTGTCGTGGGGCAGTTCGGGCTGCTCATAGGGTCTCCTGTCGTGTTGCATGGCTGATGAATGCTGTTACGTATTTGTCAAATGTGGTGGTGCAGGCGGGCTGGCCCGACAGTCTCCTGGTGAGGTTCGTCTTCCACAGCAGCCAGTCGAAGTCGTGCTCGTCGGCGAGCTCCGCAAGCCTGAGGCAGTAGGCGGTGTCCGCGGTGCCGTTCCCCGTGAGGGTCTTCAGGTTGACGGGCTTGCCCTCGGCGTTCAGTTCCCTCATCCTTGCCACGATCTCACGGTTGAAGGGGTCGCTGATCATGTCGTCGGTGACACAACTGCGCACCTCGGGCCAGTAGTCGTCGAACGAGGCGATGAGGCTCCCGATGATGATGTCCTCTATCTGCTGTCTCCTACTCATAGACGTCATTCTCAAGGTTCACCCTGAACTCGTCCCGCAGGTCTATCGTGCCGTGGTGGCCCCATTCCTCCATCCGCGTGAGGATCTTGGCGATGCGCTTGGTGTCCTGGAAGGCACGGGCATACATGTAGCCGTAGATCTCGGGGGTGATCTGCCTCGACAGGATGGGCAGGTGCGTTTTTGCCCATGCCCCGAACTTGTCCCACATGTCCTGGGTGATGCCGGGGGCGAGGGTCTTCTTCCCGGCGGGGCGCGAAGCGTCCTCACGCGCGCGCGCACCCGCGTCTTCTCTTCTTCTCTTTTTATTATTATAAGGTGGGTTGGCCACACTTTCGGCCACATTTTCGGCCACAATCTTGGCCACACCACACCCCTTTTCTTCCTGATTGTCAGCGGGTTGAGTGGCCACAATCTTGGCCACACTTTCGGCCACACTTTTGACCACAAACTCTGGCACCACCTGGAATACGCTCTTGCCTGTCTTGGCGATAAGTCGCTTGCTGACAAGCAGTTTCAGAAACCTCTCCACCTCCGTCTTGTGCCATCCCCAGTCTGTGGCGAGTTCTCTCCACGTCGCCCTCACCTCGCCCTCGTTGAGGCTCTTCGTGGGCCGCACGCTGGCACGCCTCCGCAGGTCCAGCCATGCCTCAAAGCGGCTGAACTTACGGCGCTCCTGCCACATCGCGTCGGCGAAGATGGAGTAGTTGACTCTTACGAAGGCTGCCTGTCTCATGGTCATCCGAATAAGTCCTTTGTTGTCAGCGTCGGTCTTGTCTCCACTCCGTCCACCGTGGTGATGGTGAACTCTATTCTCGGGTCGTATGGGTCCACGAACTTCCGCGCGTGGATCTCCACGCACCAGCGGTCGTTGTCGATGGCCTTGCAGGTCTGCAGACAGTCGAGCACCGCCTTCAGGGCGTTGTCCAGGTCACTGCGCTGAGAGGTGAAGTAAACGTCGATGTCGAGTTTGAAATACTGCTTGATGTTGGCGTCCCTGTATGTTCCGCACTGCATGAAGAACGACTGTTCCCATTTCTTCAAAGCCTGCGTCTTGGCGAGGCTCCCATGGCCCTTGATGCTGATGATGCGGTAACAGTTGCTCTTCGATGGCGGCTGTCCGTGTATTACTTGTGTGTGCTTCATCCGTATATTGCTTTGAACTGTTCAAAGATGCGGTCTCCTGGAAGGGGGAGCCTGATGCCTGTGCGCTGCAGCACGTCTTCCCTCACCTTGTCGAGGAAGATGGCCATGCCTTTCCTGGTCAGTTCGCCGGTGGTTCCCGTCACGCTCACCTGCTGCCCGTAGACAGTCTCCTGCGATGTCAGGAACTCGCGGCAATAGTGCTTGTATAGTGTGGTGGGATGGTCGCCCGTCTCCCTCTGCACGCATGAGAGCCACATCCACAGCAGCCGTGCCTGTGCCTTCGTGCTGCCTTCCCTGCGCTGAGTGATCTCCACGTCATAGGTGCCGTTCCTCAGCAGGTCGATGGTGAGGCCGATGTCCTCGGAGCACTCGGCCTTCCCATCTCTCTTGGTGATCGTGATCGTCTTCATTCTTCTCGCTGTCTGTTCTCATTGTCCTTCCTTTCCTTCTCCACGTCTGCCCTTCTCCACGTCTGCCCTTCTCTGTACGCGGCGGTTCTGCCGCCGCTAAAACGGCATTTCGTCATTTGGGCCGCTTGGGGGCACGTTGTACGTGCTTGTGGGCTGTTGTGCCACCTGCGGTGCTGCAGTCTGCTGTGGGGCCTGCTGTGCAGCCTGTGGGGCACTCTGTGTGTCGCCTCCGAGCAGCGTGATGTCTGCCTTCATGATGGCGAGGTCAAGGCTTGCCGTGCCGTCCTGACGAGTCCAGATGCCTGCCGTCAGGTCACCGCTCACCATCACCTGCTTTCCCTTCGTGAGGTACGGCTTGAGATTTGCCTGGAAGGTCTGCACCGCCACCCAGTCGGTGTGCTTCACCCACTGGCCGCTTGCGTCCTTCTTCCTCCTGTCACTCGCCACGCTGAAGCGCAGCGCCCGTCCTTCTCCTACCTGGACTTCCTCGGCATCCTTCCCGAGCCGTCCGATTACATGTGCTTTTATTGCCATAATTTCAATTTATTGCTGTTTTTCTCACTTTGTTCTACGTAAGCAGCGGTTCCGCCGCTGCACTAAGATTCTTCACTCTTCATTCTTCACTCTTCATTCTTCAATCTTCATTCTTCACTCTTCACTTCTTCACAGTCACCCTCAGGCTCCCGGCCTTGGTTGTCTTCTTCACATACTTCGCCCAGATCTCCGGGTGCTCTTCCTTCAGTGCCTTGCTGTCGAATGTCGTGGACTCCGTCGGGAGCACTCTCGTCAGCGTCACTCTCGACCCCGTGAATTTCTTCACGTCGGCCTTCTCCATCAGCGCATAGAGTCCCTTTCTCAGTTCCTCCTGCCTCGCCTTCACCTGGGCGGCCTGCTCCTCCAGCCGCGCCACCTCGTCCTCCACCTGTGCGAACACGGCGGGCAAGTCCCCATAGGTGCTGGTGATGTCAAACGGGGTGTCGTTGGCCTCTGCCCTGAACACGTCATCGAGTGCCTCCTCTGCCCATGGGTGCAGCTCGCGGAACTCGCTCTGCTCTCCCCTCAGCCATATCATGGCGATGCGGCTCACCTTCAGCCCGGGGTTCTGCATCTCGAAGAACCTGTGGTAGATGCTCAACTGCAGGGCGGTCTTGTCGTAGTGCCTGGAGTACGTGGTCTTGATGTCGGCCAGCACGATCTCACCCATCCTGTCCACCATCACGAGGTCGATGGCTGAGGCGTAGGCCTTCTCATCGCTCACGATGTACTCGCTCGCCACATGCTGCAGCCCCTCGCGCTCCTTGATGGTGGCGTATTCTTCCAACTCGGTGATGTCCGAAAACTCGCCCTCGTCCTCAAACCGCTGGATGGCGGCATGCACGGCGTGACCTCTGTCTGCGGCACGTCTCAGCGTCTCCTCGTCCACGTTGCCGTAGTCCTTCTCAAATGGGAACACGCGGTTCACGAGCGTCGAGGTGATGCCCTTCAGTTCCTTCTCGCCCAGCCAGTAGCGGTGCGCTTCCTCGTCGAACACGACGGGTGACTGTCTCAGTTCTATCATGCCGCGCCTCCTTTCAGTTCCTTCTTCCTCGCTGTGAGCAGCGGCTTCACCTGCTCCATCAGGTCAGCGGGCACTCTCTTGTATATAGCCATGAGGTCGCTCTCCTTCTGCGCCTTCGTTATCCATCCCTTGATGGTGTCCAGCGTCACGGGCTTCGGTGCTGCCTGTCCGCCTTGCTGTGCCGGCTGTCCAGTTTGTTGCGATGCCATCGCAACTCCCTGTCCGTGCGTGTTGGTCGAGTCCGCGTCCTTGTTGTCGTCGATGCAGAACAGCCCGTTCAGGGCGTACTTCCGCGCATAACTGCTGGCGGCTCCCGTGATCTGGCTCTCGTCGCTGCCCTTCTTCGTCTCTGGCTCCCTGGCATAGGCGGTGGTCTCCTCCGTCTCACCGTTCGCGTTCTTCAGCGTGGCGGTAGCCTGCACATAGATGCGGCTCCCCACCATCACAATGTCATCGGTGATCGTCAGCGTGCACCCTTCCTTCGCCAGCAGAGGCTTCACCGCCTCCAATATGTCCTCCGCGCTCCGGTAGGCGTAGCCGCCAAACCTGTTGTACTGATTCTTCGGGGCCTTCAGGCTCTTCTGGATGCTCATCAGTTCCTTCATGACTCGCCTCCTTTCTCCGCCTCGTTCACGATGTTGGCCACCTGCTGGGCAGACAACTCATAGGCAGCGGCGATGGCGGCAAGCACCACCCCCTTAGGGCGCTTCCCCGATTCCACGTCGGGCTTCTCCCGGCGCCATCTTTCGATGATGTGCTGGTTGCGCTCCTGCCTGATCCTGTTGATGTCGAAATTCTCACTCATAGTCTCAATTTAAATAAATAATATTCAGTGTTCTGTCTTCAGTCCAAAAGGTGGCGGTCTGTTCCCGCCTGCCACCGGTTTAAAGCCTTGTCCGTTGGCTCCTTTGAGAGGAAAGGTCCCAAGTAATATCCTAAGCGTTCTCAAATGATCTTCAAAAACCGCCGCCTGCACAGACCATCCCCCATTGGATAAAAACGACATGTAGTTAGAGATGCTGCGCGTCGGGGCGGCGGCCGGGCTGCGAAGGCCTCTGTCTTCCAGGACAGATTCTCAGGGCCTCTGAGGTTCTCACCACCTCTTTTGTGTTCCGTAAGCCGCGGCAATGCCGTGGCCCCTTCATTCTTCACTCTTCATTCTTCACTCTTCACTCTT
>JAGCRH010000078.1 GCA_017964785.1 Prevotella sp. | reverse complement strand
GACCGTTCCCACCACGGTGGAGATGATGGTAACCAGCACCTGGAGCACCTTCTTCACTGTTGACCACTTGATTTTCTTCATACGCAATACCGTTTTTAATTGTTAGACGAAAGGAGGGGCGGTTCGGATCGGGCATTCCTTCATGGCGGTCTTTTGGATGTTGTCGCGGCGCGCGGCCGCCCGTTTCGCCATGGCCATGCCCCTGTCTCCTACCCCGCTCCCTCAGGATTTCGCTTACAAAGGTACAACATCCAGCACCTCCGAACCATACGCATCGTGCGCAAACGATACACAACGATACGATAAACTGAACCTATCAGGGGGCCTGGCCCCGTGATAGGTTTTACGGCTCGCCGAGGTAGTCGATGATGTGACGGACGGCCTTGGGGCTGAAGAACTTGGCACGGGGACTCTGGTGGCAATCGGCGAGAGCGTCGGCCAAAGGGCGACAACGGCGTATCCAGGCGTTCAGACGGTTGAGGGCCACATGCGGGTCGCTGTCAGGGAAGTAGAGCATGGCGAACTCCGACTTTCCATAAGGTTTGATCTTAAACATATCCATTCGTTTTTATTTTTTAGTGACGGATGACGGCAGTGACGGGAAAATGATAGAATCTCTTGCGTACTGCGTATAGGCGTGCACGGTACACGAGGACTCTTGTATAAATGCCGTCACTGCCGTCACGCGTCATCGTTGATTTAGAACACCCTGCCATCCTCTGCCAACTTTGTCAGATGCGACTTGATCTCACCGGCATCGCGCTGTACCACGATGTAGCCGCGCGAGTGCGAGGTGCGCTTGAATTCAAAGCCCTGCAACGTGAACGCCTGGCCGAGACGGCTGGCGTTGATGTGCTGCGTGATGCTGCCGCCGATGATCTGCATGGCACGGCTCACGGGCATATACTCGCCCACCTCCTTGTCGAGCGGTTTGCGAAAGAACACGTCCACCAGTTCTTGTTCTATCTGTGGCGTCTCAAACTGGCGGTTGTGTACAGCCAGGCGCTGGATCTCCGTTTGGCCAAACCAGAACTGGAAGCCTTGTTGGTAAAGGGCGTACGCCTGCGAGTAGATGCCCTCGTAGTCGAAGGGGTTCTCTCTGGGCGAGAGGATGCTGTCCACCTCGAAGGGCAGCCAGCGGCGGTTGCCCGTCGGGTCACTCAGGAACTGTGCATTGTTGCCCGTGCCGCAGAACGAGGCGATGTGCTTGCGGTGCTCGTGGAAATGGGCGTACGCCGCCCGCTCGTCGATGCTCGGCATCGTCACGGCGGCCTTCAACTGGTTGAGTTCCGAGGGCCGCATCGTGTCGAGTTCCTCACAGCACACGAGTCCGTACTGCGCCAGCGTCAACAGGTCGTCGCGCCCCATGCGGTTCGCATTGGTCTTCGTATAGAAGTAGCGTGACAGTTCCGGGGGTAATAGATAGTTGAACCAGGTCGTTTTGTAAGAGCCCTGTTCGCCTATCAGCACGAGGATCACGTTGTTCACCACCGACTCGTCGATCCACCCTGCCACCATGCCCACGAGCCATTTCGTCAGGTAGTCGGCGAAGCGCATCTGCTCGTCCACCCCACCCTTCACCTGTACCGACAGCGACATGGCCAGGATGTGGTTCTCGCCGTTCCATGGCGGCAGACGGTCGAGGTAGTGGCGGAACGGGTGGAAGTCAGGCACGAAGTCCGACTCGATGACCCGATATATATCCTGCGCCCTTGTGGGCTTCTCCTTCGACAGTTCCGTCCACAGCGAGTTCACGATGCGGTCGCTGATAGGCTGCCACTCCGTGCCGTCGTGTTCATAACTCGATGGTATCCGGCATTCCACGCGCCCCGTGATGACGTTATGCCGCAAGTATATCCTGTCGGCCAGGAAAGCCTTGATATCCTCCGGCGTGGCGTACACCTCTTTCCAGTTAGGCTTGTGCTCACCGGTGGCTTTCTTCTTTTCCTTGTTCTTCATTTCTTCTCCATTTTAAACGCTTTTCGACGGTTCTTCGTGAGGTCGATGCGGCAACTGACGTGCACCCACCAGGTGGCGCCGCTGTGCTCGATGATGAGTTGGTCGTAGTCGGGCAGGCAGTCGCGCATCCACTCCCAGAGGATACGCGCCATCTGCTCCTGCGAGGTCACACAGAAGGGCCAGTACTTGCGCGGCACCTGGATGTCGGCGGCCTCGCCGGTCATGTGCTGGGAGTTGGCGACACCGCCCACGAGTTCATTGAGCCGCGGACATCGGTAGCCGCTGGTCACCAGCAGGGGCAGGTTGAACCGCTGACGCGTGGGTTCGAGACAGCGCACGGCGAGGTTGCGCAGGCGCATGATGTGACACTTCAACGGCACGTTCGGGATGCCGTGCTTCTCGGCCGTGTCGGATTTAAGGAACTCGCGGAGCGCAAAATGCGCCGTAAACCTTTCGGAGAGGTCAATACTATTCATCATCTTGTTGGTTTAATAAAACAATCTTTTTACCTTATTCGGCGCTGCAAAGATACGTAAAACGACAAAAAGAAAACCCCTGTATACCGGGTATACAGGGGGGGTATAACCTAGTGCGGATGCACGGTTTTCTATCCGAAAATCCTCTTCAGTTCCTCTTGAAAAGCCAATGACTGCTGCTGTCCGTATGCCTCATATATATCTTTATGCATATTGCGGCGATTCCATAAATTCTCGAACACCTTCCACTTCTCTTTAATGCCTAAACGCTCGGCCATCGCGTCGGCAAGCAGAGCCGCCTGTGTCCGCGAGAGTTTCGGCTGGAAGTGCTCATCCACGTAGCCAGCCTTCTGCACCTTCTTCCAGAGCCTCATGGCCTCGGGCGTGGCGAGCACGTCGGGGATGTGATCCTCGATTACACAACGTTCTTCGACGAGCGAAGCGGCAGAGCCGAGCGACTGTCCCTGCGTGAAAATTTGCATGTCCTGGTGGATCAGATCCAGAGACACGAGTACTTCGATGAGTGCCACTTTCTGACTCTCCGTGAATTGATAGAAGTAGTTGGAGATGTATTTGCCGTATTTCTTCAAGTCCACGATCAGCATCCCGTCCTTCCTCGTGGCATACCTCAGGACCATATTTGTGTATGCCTTATGGTATTCCGTCGAATGCACGAAGTCAGAGTTCAGATGTCCTCTGTGGTAGTCATAATCCACACTGTTCATCTTTTGTACCGACGGCTCATCCTCAAAGCACATAATGCCCTTCTTGAGATACTTCTCCAACTCCCGTTCCTGTCTTTCCAGAAGCATGTCACGCGTCACCTCACTGTATTTGTCCTTCCATTCCTGATAGTTCTCCTTCACATCATTCCAGTTTCCCTCATGAATACGTTTCAGCACATAATCCTTAAAAAGGACCGGATCAGCCTTCTTTATTTCCCGACGGACCACTTTCACCAACTCCGTCATCTTCAGGGCATGGTCATATATATAGCGATAGATCTCCGGAAAAGTCATATCCAGGAATTCACCATATTTCTTTTCAATATACTCTCTTAGAGTCATGTTGCCATACGAAGCCATGTCACGTTCGAATTTGGGACTCATGATGTTGTGGATGTGCTCCACGAAGGCATAATGAATATCCGGTATTTCACGACAGACCTTATTCTTGAGGTCAATGAGAAACTGTTCCATTTGGCCTACGATGGTCACGATGGTTACCATAAAACTTAGCGCAAAGGGGATATGCATCGCTTCCTCATCCTCCAAGAGGTTTTCATACACCTGCATCCCTTCGCAAAACTTTCTAATCTTACAACTGAAGTGCATTTTGTTGTTTTCTATTTTTGATTGTTGAATAACTTAGTTTGTTTTTCTCACACATTGCAAAAAAAGAAGACGTGGTGCATCCAATGACAAGACCTTACGGGCTAAATGACCAAATAAAGCCCTTTATCAAGAATACATACCACAGATG